>JAAYZM010000057.1 GCA_012514835.1 Actinomycetales bacterium | reverse complement strand
TGCCCATCGTGGAGCCGAGCACGCGCAGCTCGTGGAAGAAGATCCGCGTGATGCTCGCGGGGGACGGGTCGCCCGTGGTAGCGCCCACCACGACGATGGCGCCGCCAGCGCGCACGCTCGCGACGGAGTGCTGCCAGGTGGCCTTGCCGACCGACTCGAGCACCACGTCCGCGCGGACGGGCAAGCGGGCGCCTGGCTCGTGGGCCGTCGCGCCCATCTGCTGTGCGCGCTCGCGGCGCTCGGCGCTGCGGCTCGTGACGTGGACGTCGAGGCCCGCCGCGACACCCAGCACGATCGCCGCCGTCGCGACCCCGCCGCCCGCGCCCTGGACCAGCAGCACGTCCCCGTGCTCTGCGCCGCCCGTGCGGAAGATCGCCCGGTGGGCCGTGAGCCACGCCGTGGGCAGGCACGCGGCCTCTTGCCACGTGAGCCAGGCGGGTTTGTCCACGAGGTTGGTGCTCGGGACCGCGACCTGCTCCGCGAGGGTGCCGGGGTAACGCTCGGAGAGGATCGAGCGGGGTTCCGTTCCCTCGGGCGTGCCCTTGGTGGGCAGAGCGCCGACGACGGCGTGCACGATGACCTCGCGCCCGTCCGCGGTGACACCCGCGGCGTCGCAACCGAGCACCATCGGCAGCTGGTCCTCCTTGAGCCCCACGCCGCGCAGGGACCACAGGTCGTGCTGGTTGAGGGCCGCCGCGCGGACGTCCACGACCTCCCACCCTTGCCGGTCGCTGGGCGCCTCGGCGTCGGGCACCTGGCCCACCTCGAGCCCGTCGAGCGGGGAGTCTGGCGAGAACCGGGCGACGTAGGCGGCGAGCATGCCCCCACGCTATGCCCACCCCTCCGCCCAGTACGCGGGTTCTGTGCGAGTGCGCGGGTTCAAACCCGCGCACTCGCACAAGACCCGCGCACTCGGCGGGGAGAGGGAGGCGGCTAGGGGGACGGTCGCACCACTCTCGGCGTGGCACCGCCGCCCGGGCGCCGGGGTGGGGTTCACTGGCCAGCGGCAGTGGGAAGCGAGCGGGTCGAGGGGTGAGCAGCACGGTGACGGAGCCGCTCGTACGGACCCTGCTCTACCGCGACCAACCGGTCACCTCGGAGAACGCGGAGCTGTGGCTCATGGCCCGCCGCCGCGGCGTCACGGCCACGGACTGCGCCAAGATCGTCCGCAAGAACGGCACCCCGAGCGCCCAGCGCCAGACCCTCCTGGCCCAGAAGCTCTACGGTCTGCGCGGCCCCGACTACACCGTCTACGCGCACGGGCGCGAGCGCGAGCCGCACATCGCCGCATGGGTCGCGGACGAGTTCGGGATCCCCCACAACACGAGCCTGTGCGTGGGGGAGGACAACCGCCACATGGCCACGCCCGACGCCGTGGGCCCCGGCGGGATCGCCGAGTTCAAGACGGCCACCAAGCCGCTCGAGCGTGCGGTGCGCATGTACTCCGACCAGCTCCAGTGGCAGATGCACGTGCTGCACACCGACCGAGTCCTCTTCGTGGTCGAGGACCGCCACACGCTCGCCCGCGAGTGGACGTGGGTGCACCGCGACGAGCGCCGCGTGCGCGTGCTCGTGGAGCATGCGGACCGCTTCATCGCCGAGCTCGAGGAGCGCCAGGCCCAGCGCAGGGCGGCGTACGCCGAGG
>JAAYZM010000439.1 GCA_012514835.1 Actinomycetales bacterium | reverse complement strand
GCGCACCATGCTCAGCAGGTAGCCCTGCGTGCCGGCGTAGGTGTCGGACTGCTCGTAGTCCTCGACCTCGGGGAACTCCATGTCCGCGCGCTCGGCGGCGTCGACGTAGCCGTCCGCCGTCATGCGGCCGAGCACGTAGTTCCAGCGGCGCTCGGCCTGCTCGGCGTCGACGCGCGGGTCGAAGCGGCTCGGCGCGGGGATCACGCCCGCCAGGAGGGCGGACTGCTCCACGGTGAGGTCCGCGGCGTCGGTGCCGAAGTAGGCCTGGGCCGCCGCCTGGACGCCGTACGCGCCGCGGCCGTAGTAGATCGTGTTGAGGTAGTTGCCGAGGATCTCTTCCTTGTCCTGCTCCTGGGAGATCTTCACGGCGAGCAGCGCCTCACGGAACTTGCCCACGTAGTCGCGCGTAGTGCCCTGGTAGTAGCGCTCGGCGTACTGCTGGGTGAGCGTCGAGCCACCCTGCTTGGTGCCGTAGCGCACGTTGTTCCACAGTGCGCGCACGGTGCCCACGGGGTCGATCCCGGAGTTGTCGAAGAACGTCTGGTCCTCCGCGGCCACGACGGCGAGGCCCACGTGCTCGGGCAGGGTCTCGTAGTCGACGATCTCGCGGTTCTCCACGGCGAAACGGCCCATCTCGGTGGTGCCGTCCGCGTAGTAGACCGTCGTGGTCTGGGCGTGGACCATGTCCTGCACCGCGGGGATCGTGGTGGACATGTAGGCCGCGACCACCACGCCCACGCCGAGGAACAGCACCGTGAGGAACGCACCGAGCACGAGGCGCCACGAGGGCAGCCAGCGGCGCAGGCCGGTCTTGCCGGAGCGGGGGTAGTCGAGGAAGCGGCGCTTGCGGGGTTCGGGCTCGCGCGCCATGGTCTTCGCGAAGACGGGCCTCGGGGCCGACGACGGCGTCCCGCCCGCTGGCCGTCCCGCGCTGGGGGTGCGGGGGGTGCCGCTTCCCGCCGTCGTCGGCGAAGGCTGCCGTGCGGCGCCGGACGCTCGCGTGCTCTTGCGCACGGGCGCACCGGGGCGCGGCTTGGGGGGTGTGGCCACGGGGAAACCTTCGTCTCTGTCGGGGCTGGCGCGCACCAGTATGTCCGAGCCGACCTGCGGTGATCTCGGGCGGTGTCCGGCTTTCACGAGTTGTGCACGGTTCACCGACCACACCCGCGCTTGCGCACGACGTTTGGTTCGACGTAACCTGCCGATGTATCAGTTCGATACATCGCACCAGACAGTCACCTGAGGAGGATGTCATGCGCGCACGCGCCGGTGTCCTCGAGCTCGCCATCCTCGGCCTGCTCCAGGAGACGCCCATGCACGGCTACGAGCTGCGCAAGCGGCTCAACGTGCTGCTCGGCTCGTTCCGCGCCCTCTCCTACGGCTCGCTCTACCCCGCCCTCAAGGGGCTGGTCGCGCGCGGGCTCATCGTGGGGGTCGACTCGCAGGCCGCGCCGCCGCACGCCCTCGCGGGCAAGCGCGCACGCATCGTCTACGAGCTGACCGCCGAGGGCAAGGAGCACCTGCAGGACGCCCTGTCCTCGTCCGGCCCCGCCGCGTGGGAGGACGAGAGCTTCGACGTGCGCTTCGCGCTGTTCTCCCAGACGGACGCCGAGACCCGGATCCGCATCCTGGAAGGGCGGCGCACCCGGCTCGCCGAGCGCCTCGAGACCATCCGCGAGTCCTACTCCCGGGCCCGCGAGCGCATGGACGAGTACACGCTCGAGCTCCAGCGTCACGGGCTCGAGCAGGTCGAGCACGAGGTGCGGTGGCTCGACTCCCTGATCGACAACGAGCGCGGCCGTGGTCGCACCCGTATCTCCCGAGGTGCCCGCCCGGGTACCCCTGACACCGCCGGTGGCGACTCGCTCGCCGGCAACGACAAGTAACGAGAAGGAGCGAGGATGACCTCCATCCGCGTCGCCATCGTCGGCGTCGGCAACTGCGCCGCATCGCTGGTCCAGGGCGTGCACTACTACCGTGACGCCGAGCCCGACTCCAAGGTGCCCGGCCTCATGCACGTCCAGTTCGGGGACTACCACATCTCCGACGTCGAGTTCGTCGCCGCGTTCGACGTCGACGCCAAGAAGGTCGGCTTCGACCTGTCCGAGGCCATCGGCGCCTCGGAGAACAACACGATCAAGATCGCGGACGTCCCGCCGCTCGG
>JAAYZM010000056.1 GCA_012514835.1 Actinomycetales bacterium | reverse complement strand
TCCGACGACGAGATCGCCGTCCGGGCCCGCGCGGCCCTCGAGTCTGTGGGTCTCTCCGACCGGCTCGAGGACACGGTCGCGGACCTGTCCCACGGGGAGCAGCGCCAGCTCGAGATCGCGATGGCGCTCGTGAGCCAGCCCAAGATCCTGCTCCTCGACGAGCCGGCCGCGGGCCTGTCCGCCGTCGAGCGGGCGACGCTCAAGCAGCTCATCTCGGACCTGCCGCGCACGCTGCCGATCCTGCTGATCGAGCACGACATGACTCTCGCGCTCGGCCTGACCGACCGCGTCATGTGCATGGAGAACGGCCGTCACGTCGTCACGGGCACCCCCGAGGAGGTCCGGGCGAACGAGACGGTCAAGGAGATCTACCTGGGAAGGCGTGACAAGAAGTGAGTCTCGAGGTCACCGACCTGCACGTCGGCTACGCCACGGCCCAGGTCCTCCACGGTGTCGACTTCACGGTGGGCGACGGCGAGTCCGTCGCGCTGCTGGGTCGCAACGGCATGGGCAAGACGACGCTCGTCCGTGCGATCTGCGGCTTGCGCCCGCCCACCGTGACGCAAGGCTCGATCGTGCTCGACGGCGCGGACATCACCCGCAGGTCGTCCTTCATGATCTCGCGCGCGGGGATCGCCGTCGTGCCCCAGGGGCGCCGCGTGTTCGGCTCCCTCACCACGCTCGAGAACCTCACCGTGGTGCCGCGCTCGCGGGCGTCCGGTGCCGCCGAGCCGTGGACCGTGGAACGCGTCTTCGAGTTCTTCCCCCGCCTCGCGGAGCGGCAGAAGTCCATGGCGCGCTCGCTGTCCGGCGGCGAGCAGCAGATGCTCGCGATCGGTCGCGCGCTCATGACCAACCCGTCGCTGCTCATCATGGACGAGCCGAGCGAAGGCCTCGCGCCCGCGGTGCTCGACGTCATCCAGGACCGCCTCGCGGGCCTGCGCACCTCGGGTCTGTCGATCCTGCTCGCCGAGCAGAACGTGGACCTCGCGCTCGACATCGCCGAGCGCGTCATCATCATCGACGACACGGGCCGCACCGCGTGGTCCGGTCGCACCGAGGAGCTGCGCACCGACCCGGCTCCCCTCGAGAAGTACCTGAGCATCTAGGGGGCGGGCGTGAGCACGGCAAGCGCGACCAGCGTTGTCGACCTCGTCCTGCGGGGCGGGCGGATCTCGACCTTCGCGGACCCCGAGCAGGGGCCCGCCGAGGTCTCGGCGCTCGCGCTCGCGGGCGGCAAGGTCGTGGCGATCGGGTCCGACGACGACATGGCGGCGTACGTGCCGCTCGCGGCGCGCGTGATCGACCTGGGTGGCCGTCGCGTGCTGCCCGGCCTCAACGACTCGCACATCCACGCGGTGCGCGGCGGGGTCTCGTGGACCCGCACGGTGCACTGGGAGGACGTGCGCTCCCTCGACGAAGGCCTCGACCGGCTGCGCGCCGATGCGGCGGGACGTGCGCCGGGCCAGTGGGTCGCCGTCGTCGGCGGGTGGCACTCCTCCCAGCTTGCGGAGGGTCGCGCGCCCACGCGCGCCGAGCTCGACGCCGCCGTACCGGACCACCCCGTCTACGTGCAGGAGCTCTACGACCGTGGCGTGCTCAACAGCGCGGGCCTGCGCGCGTGCGGCTGGGACGACTCTTCGCCCGACCCGGCGCGCGGTGAGCTGGTCCGCTCCGGCGGCGCCCTCACGGGCGAGCTGCGCGGCGTGGGCGCCTTCTCCGTGCCTCTCGCCCAGGCGCTCGAGGTGTCCGACGGCGAGGACGAGGCCGGAGTGGTCGCGATGAACGCCGTCCTCGCGAGGCACGGCCTCACGGGTGTCGTCGACGGTGGCGGCCTGCTCGTGACGCCCCGCGACTACGACGCGCTGTACGCCGTGTGGCGCCGCGGTGAGCTGACCGTACGCACGCGGACCTTCCTCTCCGCGTGGAACCGTGGCGGGGAGGTCGGTGACGTGGACCAGCTCACGAGCCTGGTCCAGCCGGACTCGGGCGACGGGCTGCTGCGCATCGTGGGCGTCGGCGAGATCCCGCACCTCGGGTGCCACGACATGGAGGGCCTCGACCCGTTCACGGTGCCCGACGGCGCCTACGGCGAGCTCGTCGAGATCGTGCGGCTGTGCGCCACGCGCGGGTGGCGGATGAGCGTGCACGCGGTGCTCGACGCGACGCTGGGCCGCATCCTCGACGCGTGGGAGCAGGTCGAGGCGGAGACGGGCCTCGTGGCCGGTCGCGGCTGGTCGATCGTGCACGCGGACGAGGCCTCGCGCGGCAACCTCGAGCGGCTCGCGCGGCTCGGTGCGGGCGTGCTGGTGCAGAACCGCCTCGTGCTCAAGGGCTCGGACTACGTCGAGGCGTGGGGCGCCGACGCCACGGCCGCGGCGCCGCCCATCGGTGTCATGCGTGAGCTAGGCCTCACGATCGGCGGCGGCACGGACGCGACGCGGGCCAACTGGTTCTCGCCGTGGACGGCCGTCTGGTGGCTCGTCACGGGGGCCACGCTCGACGGCCAGGGGACGCGGGCCGTGGAGCACCGCATGTCGCGCGCCGAGGCCCTCGCGGCGTACACGCGCGACGCGGCGTGGTTCACGGGGGAGCAGGGCCACCGCGGCCGGCTCGTGCCCGGATACGACGCAGACGTTTGCATTCCAAGTGCAGATCCGTTCGAGTGCCCCGAGGACGAGCTGCCCCACATCCTGAGCGACCTGACCGTCCTGGGCGGACGCGTGACCCACGCGTCGAGCGCCTTCCCCTGACGAACCCGGAGGTTCACCATGTCCGAAGTTCCCGCCCCCCGACTCGTGGGCAACGCCGAGGTCATCCACCACGAGGGCTACGACGAGGCGATCAACAGCCCGTTCGTCCCCGCGATCCGCACCGTGAGCAACGCCCGGCTCGTGTTCATCTCCGGCGTCATGGGTGCGCCCGTCTACCACGACCACCCGCACGACCCGGCCGTGTTCGACGCGATGCCGATGGATGCTGCGGGCCAGGTCGTGAACGCTTTCCACCACCTCGACCTCGCCCTGCAGGCGTCGGGCTGCGAGCGGCACGACGTCGTCAACATGATCCGGTTCTTCTCCCACGTGGACGAGGACCAGGACGTGGTGAACAAGTACCAGAAGGAGTGGTTCGGCGGGCACATCCCGACCAGCACCACCGTCGAGGTCGTGAGGTTCGCGACGGACCCGCGCCTGCGGTTCGAGTTCCACGTCGTGGCGGCAGCGCCCGGCGCCTGAGCCGGTCCGCGGCCGGGGGCACCCCCTGACCCCGGCCGCGGGCCTTGACTTCCCCCGTAGTACCCGACATGATGCAAACGATTGCGTACCACCCGTGCGAACGACGCCTCCCCGCGTCGGCCTACTGAAGGAGCTGCAGTGACTGACACGAAACCCACCGTCGGCTGGATCGGCGCGGGCCGGATGGGCTTCCAGCTCGCCAAGCGCCTCCTCGACGCCGGCTACGACGTCGCCGTCTACAACCGCACGCGGGCCAAGGCCGAGCCGCTCACCGAGTTCGGTGCCACCGTGGTCGACGCCCCCGTCGAGCTCGCGGGCCGCGACATCGTCTTCTCGATGGTCTCGGCGGACGCGGACCTCCAGCACGTCATGCTCGGCGAGGGCGGGCTCCTCACGGACCCGGACCACGCCCCGAAGATCGTGGGCGACGCCTCGACCGTCTCCGTCGAGGCGAGCGAGGTCGTGCGCGCCGCGGCGAGCGAGCGCGGCGTCGGCTTCCTCGCGACCCCCGTCTCGGGCAACCCCTCGGTGATCGCCGCGGGCAAGCTCACCGTCGCCGCCTCCGGACCGCGCGAGTCCTACGGCGAGGTCGCCCCGCTCCTCGCGACGTGGGGCCGTGGCGTGACCTACGTGGGCGAGGGCGAGGTAGCGCGCATCGTGAAGATCGCCCACAACGTGTTCCTCGGCGTGGTCATCCAGTCGATGGCGGAGATCACGGTGCTCGCAGAGAAGGCCGGCGTGAAGCGTGCCGACTTCCTCGCGTTCCTCAACGACTCCGTCATGGGCTCGGTGTTCTCGCAGTACAAGACCCCCGCGCTCGTGAACCTCGACTTCACGCCCACGTTCACGCCCGTGCTGCTCCAGAAGGACTTCGACCTCGGCCTCGAGGCCGCCGCGAAGTCCGGCGTGGTCATGCCCGTCGCGTCGCTCACGCGCAACCTCGTGGCGCAGGAGGTCGGTGCGGGCAACGTCGAGCAGGACTTCGCGTCGCTCATCCTCACGGTCGCACGCGGCTCCGGCCTGGACATCGTGTCCGAGGACGCCGACGTGACCGACGGGCTCGCGGCGGAGTGACGACATGAGCCACCACCACCACGGCCAGGGCGGGGACCGGGCGTTCGAGCGCCCGAGCACCCGCCCGGCCGGGGTGCGCCCGCTCAGCGCCCCCGGTCAGGTCGCCGTCGACTACGAGCACCGCGTCGACTTCGACCGCCTGAGGGACTACCGGCTGAGCCGGGCGAAGGCGGCTCTCGAGGCGAGCGGCTGCGGCGCCTTCTTGCTGTTCGACTTCTACAACATCCGCTACACCACCCAGACGTGGATCGGCGGGGCGCTCGGCGACAAGATGATCCGCTACGCGCTGCTCCTGCCCGGCCAGGACCCGATCCTGTGGGACTTCGGTTCGGCCGTGCGCCACCACAAGCTCTACTCGGACTGGGTGCCGGACGAGAACTACCGCCCCGGCTTCCTCGGCTTCCGCGGCGCGGTGGCCCCCGAGGGTGGCGCGGACCTCATGAAGGACGCCGTCACGGAGATCAAGGGGCTCCTCGTCGAGGCGGGCGTCGCGGACATGCCGCTCGGCATCGACATCGTCGAGCCGCCGTTCCTGTTCGAGCTCGAGCGCCAGGGCATCCGGATCGCGGACGCCCAGCAGCCCATGCTCGACGCGCGGGTCATCAAGAACACCGACGAGATCATGCTGCTCAACCAGGCCGCGGCCATGGTGGACGGTGTGTACCAGGACATCGTTGACGCGCTCCGTCCCGGCGTGCGGGAGAACGAGATCGTCGCGCTCGCCAACAAGCGGCTGTACGAGTACGGCTCGGACCAGGTCGAGGCGATCAACGCGATCTCGGGGGAGCGGTGCAACCCGCACCCGCACAACTTCACTGACCGCATCATCCGGCCCGGCGACCAGGCGTTCTTCGACATCATCCACTCCTACAACGGCTACCGGACGTGCTACTACCGGACGTTCGGCGTGGGGTGGGCCACCGAGTCCCAGCGCGACGCGTACAAGCAGGCGCGCGAGTGGATGGACGCGGCGCTCGACGCGCTGCGTCCCGGCGTCGGCTCGGACGAGGTCGCCCAGGTGCTGCCCAAGGCCCAGGACTTCGGCTTCGACAACGAGCTCGCGGCGTTCGGCCTGCAGTTCGCGCACGGCCTGGGCCTGGGTCTGCACGAGCGGCCGATCATCTCGCGCCTCAACTCGCTCAAGGACCCGGTCGAGCTGCAGGCGGGCATGGTCTTCGCGATGGAGACGTACTGCCCGGCGAGCGACGGGGTGTCCGCGGCTCGCATCGAGGAAGAGGTGGTCGTGACGGACTACGGCATCGAGGTGCTCACGAAGTTCCCCGCGCAGGACCTCTTCGTGGCCAACCCGTACTGATGTCGATCACCGCGGGACACCTCGCGACGGACCGGCTGACGTTCGCGACGCGCTCCGCGGGGCAGGGCGAGCTGTTGCTCCTCCTGCACGGCATCACGGCGGGCGCGGTCGTGTGGGACCCGGTCCTCACCGCGCTCGCGCGCCACTTCCGCGTCGTCGCGGTGGACCAGCGCGGGCACGGGGGCACCGACGCGCCTGCGCACGGGTACGGGGCCGAGGAGTACGTGGCCGACGTCGGGGCGCTGCTCGACGTGCTCGGTCCGGCGCGGGCCGTCGTCGGCCACTCCCTCGGGGCGCGCAACGCGATCCTCGCGGGTGCCGCCTTCCCAGGCCGCGTGGGCGCCGTCGTCGCGGTGGACTACGCCGCGGGGATCGAGCCCGAGGTCTTCGAGCGCCTGCGCGCCTCGCGCCGCGGGGGCGAGGGCGCCCTCGCGAGCGAGGACGACGTGCGCAGCGCCATCCGTGCGCGGTCCCCGCTCTTGCCCGACGACGCCGTCGAGCGGCGGCTCGCGCACCTGTACTCGATCGCCGACGGCGGCTTTCTCCCCCGTTCCTCGCCGTCGGCGATCGACCAGACGCTCGACGCGATAGACGTCGACCTCGAGCCCGCGCTGCGGGCCTCGACCGTCCCGACCCTCATCGTGCGCGGCGCGCAGAGCCCGTTCCTCTCGGCGCAGGCCTACCGCTCGAGCCTCGCGCTGCGGGCCGGCATCGAGGGCGCCGTGGTGCCCGGCACGGACCACTTCGTCCCCGAAGAGGCCCCCGACGCCCTCACCCGCCTGATCCGCACCTTCCTGAGCCGCTGATCAAGAGCTACAGCGCGTAGTCGACCACGGCCTTGTCGAGCGCGACCTGGGGGATGACCTCGCGCAGCACGCGCTGGTGGTCGGGGTGGGACTGGTAGCCCGCGAGCGCCTCCCACGAGTCGTGCTCGGAGGTCAGCGCGGCGTGCCAGTGGCCCGCGACGCCCGAGCCGTCGGCGTCGAGGCGCAGCGAGCGCAGGCCGGGGATCACCCCGACGAGGGGCTCGAGGGATTCCCGCAGACGCTCGGTCGCGGCGGCGCGCGCGGCGTCGTCGTCGCCTTGCAGGGTGAACAGCACGATGTGACGGATCACGACATCTCCATCAAGTAGCGGTCGATTCGACCCCAAGTGTTAAGCGGCACGGTACATTGCGTACCACGACTCAGGGGTGTGCAAGGAGGCTAGCGGTGACAGCGGTCATGGCCGCGGCGGTGTACCACGGGCGGGGGGACATCCGCGTCGAGGAGCGCCCCGTCCCCGAGGTGCGTCCCGGCGAGCTGCTCGTGCGCGTCGCGACCGCCGGTGTGTGCGGCACGGACTCCGGCGAGTGGGACCACGGCCCCGTCCAGCACCCCGTCCACGCGCGCCACCCCGCGAGCGGGCACCTGGGCCCCGTGATCCCCGGCCACGAGTTCTCCGGGACCGTCGAGGCCGTGGGCCCCGGCGTGGACGCGGACTGGCTCGGCCGCGAGGTCGCCTCGTGCGGGGCCGTCGCGTGCGGCACGTGCCCGCCGTGCGCGCGCGGCGAGTCGAACCGCTGCACCACCTATGTGGGCGTGGGCCTGCACCGCGACGGCGCGCTCGCGGGCTACGTGCTCACGCCCCCGGAGAGCTGTGTCCCGCTCGACGGCCTCGGGATCTCGCTCGACGAGGCCGCGCTGTGCCAACCCATGGCGATCGCCGTGCACTGCGCGAGCCGGGCGGGGGACATCGAGGGGCAGACCGTCGTCGTCCTCGGCGTGGGCGGCATCGGGACCTTTCTGACCTACGCGCTCGCCGAGTCCGGCGCCACCGTGGTGGCCGTCGACCTCGACGCCGCGCGCCTCGAGCTCGCGCGCGAGCTCGGCGCCCACCGCTCCGTCCAGACGTCCGGGGACGACGGCGACGCCGCGCTGATCCGCGACGCGATAGGAGAGGACGAGCTACGGGTCGTGTTCGAGGTCTCCGGTACGCGCGGCGGGCTCGCGACGGCCCTCGCGGTGTCCCCGCCCGGCACCCGCATCGTGGCCGTGGGCATCCAGGGACGGCCCGTCGAGGTCGACCTCGCCGCGCTCACGGTCCGCGAGCTGAGCCTGATCGGCACGAACGCCCAGGTGCGCGAGACGGACTTCCCCCGCGCGGTCGAGCTCGTCGCACGCCGTGCGGGCCGATGGGCCGCCGTCGCGCCGTGGGTGCTCCCGCTCGAGGACCTCGTGGAAGGCGCGCTGCGTCCCATGAGCGAGGGCCGTCCGCCCGCCGTGAAGACCCTGATCGACCCGTGGTCGCGCACCCGCCGACCCCTCCGTGGAGGTACCTCGTGACGAGCCAGCTAGGACAGCGCATCCGGGAGGCCCGCCTCGCGCGCGGGATGAGCCTGCGGGAGACGGCCGCACGGGCGGGGGTCTCCCCGAGCCTGCTCTCGCAGGTCGAGACGGGCAAGGTGCAACCCTCCGTCTCGACGCTGTACGCCGTGGTGACGTGCCTCGACCTGTCGATCGACGAGATCCTCGACCACCGCCCGTCGGCCGAGCCCGCGCGCCGTCCCCGGCCGGGCGACCCCGTCCAGCGCGCGGCCCAGGCGCCGCAGATGCGCATGGAGAACGGCGTCACGTGGCACGGCCTCGCCGTGATGAGCGCGGGCGACCACGTGGACGGCGTCCTCGCGACGTACGGCCCGCACGCCGCGAGCTCGCTCGACGACTCGCACATGCGCCACGCGGGCGTCGAGTACGGCTACCTCATCTCGGGCGAGCTGACCCTCAAGCTCGACTTCGAGAGCTATGTGCTCAAGGCGGGCGACTCGTTCTGCTTCGACTCGATGCGCCCCCACCTGTACGTCAACCACACCGACGCCGAGGCGCAAGGCATCTGGTACGTCGTGGGTCGCTCGAGCGAGGGCGGGGCCGACGGCGAGGACGCGAGCCCGCCGCGCACCGTCGTGGACGTCCTGGACGCGATGAGCCGTCTCCCCAACCCGCGCAGCGCCCAGTAGGAGCACCCGATGGCCGAGCACGAGACGCAGTGGGACTTCGTCGGCACGCGCGTGCGCCAGGCACGGGCCGACGCCGGGATGACGGTGCGTGAGCTCGCCCGGCGCATCGGGGTGTCCGCGAGCCACGTGTCCCAGGTCGAACGGGGGATCGGGGCGTTCTCCGTCCCGGCGCTGTACGCCGTGGCGCGAGAGCTCGACGTGTCGATGCACGCGCTGCTCGACCCGCCCGATCCCAGCTCCTCGCGGGACGGTCGCCCGGGGTCCGCCGTCGTCGACCTCGTCGAGGCCGGGATCGTGCAGCGCGCGAGCGAGCACCCCTCGATCATGCTCGGCTCGGGCCCGCGCTGGAGCCGCCTCACGGCGGGCGGTGAGGAGAACGCCGAGTTCCTCGAGGTGGTCTACGCCCCGCGCACGGCACGGCCCGACGTCGACATCCGGCACGAGGGCCGCGAGTACGGGATCGTCATCACGGGCGAGCTCACGGTCGAGGTCGACGGCGCCACCACGACGCTCGGCGCGGGCGACTCGATCGTGTTCGACTCGACGCGCCCGCACCGCTTCTGGAACTCCTCCGACGGCGAGGTACGGGCGATCTGGTTCGTGCGCGACACCCTGCCCGGGGAGGCCGCGCCGCACGCGTGAGCCCGCTCGGGCGAGCGGCGGCCCGGCTCAGTGCTGGTGGTTCGCCTCGATGAGGCGCTGGCGCGACGCCGCGATCTCCGCCTCGGCCTCGGCGCGCCCCACCCAGTGGGCGCCCTCGACGGACTTGCCCGGCTCGAGGTCCTTGTAGACCT
>JAAYZM010000438.1 GCA_012514835.1 Actinomycetales bacterium | reverse complement strand
TCACGGGCCACCTGCACGAGCGCCTCGCATGGTCGGTGGCTCAGGCCCCCGAGCTCGGCCGCTGGCGCTCCGCGGTCACCGAGCTCATCACACGGCTCGGTGAGCTCGCCGAGCTGCCACGCCTCCAGCGCGTCCACGGCGACCTGCACCTGGGACAGCTGTTGCGCTCCCCCGAGACGTGGTTCGTCCTGGACTTCGAGGGCGAGCCCATGATGTCCCTCGCGGACCGCGCGCTGCCCGGTCTCGCGCTGCGTGACGTCGCGGGGATCCTGCGCTCGTTCGACTACGTGGCCGCGCGCGCCGGGGCGGACGAGTCGTGGACCCTCGCGGCCCGCGCGGCCTTCCTCGGCGCGTACCGGCGCCAGGTACCGAGCGCCGCGACGCGCGAGGCAGCCCTCGTGCTGCGCGCCTTCGAGGTGGACAAGGCCCTCTACGAGGTGGTCTACGAGACCCAGAACCGGCCCCGCTGGGCGGAAATCCCCTTGCGTGCGCTGCACCGGCTCGTCGGGTCCCCCCACGGCGGGCCCGGTGGTGGAAGAGTGGGCGCATGACGCCCGAGCCCAGCACCGCAGAACTCGCCTCGGTCGCCGCCGGGACGCACGGCGACCCGCACACCATCCTCGGGCCGCACCCCGGCACGGACGGCGTCGACGTCCGCGTCCTGCGCCCGCTCGCGGACGCCGTGACGATCCGGACCACCGACGGCGACCACCCCGCCGAGCACGTCGAGGGCGGCATCTGGGCCGCGCGACTGCCGGGCACGTCCGTCCCCGACTACCGCGTGCTCGCGACGTACGGCGAGACCACCACGACGCTCGACGACCCGTACCGCTTCCTGCCCACGATCGGCGCGCTCGACCTGCACCTCATCGCCGAGGGTCGCCACGAGCAGCTGTGGACCGTGCTCGGCGCGAACGTCACGAGCTACCCGTCGGTGCTCGGCGAGGTGCACGGCACGGCGTTCGCGGTGTGGGCGCCCAACGCGCGCGCCGTTCGCGTGGTCGGCGACTTCAACCACTGGCAGGGCGCCGCGCACGCGATGCGCACCCTAGGCACCTCGGGCGTGTGGGAGCTCTTCGTCCCCGGCGTCGGGGCGGGCGCCCGCTACAAGTTCGAGATCCTGGGCCGCGACGGCTCGTGGCGCCAGAAGGCCGACCCGATGGCCCGCGGCACCGAGGTGCCTCCCGCCACGGGGAGCGTCGTCGTCGACTCCACGTACACGTGGTCCGACGACGAGTGGATGGCGACCCGCGCCACGACCGACCCGCACTCGGGGCCCATGAGCGTCTACGAGGTGCACCTCGGCTCGTGGCGGCCCGGCCTCGGGTACCGCGAGGCGGCCGACCAGCTCGCCGAGTACGCGGGCGGCCTCGGCTTCACGCACGTCGAGCTCATGCCCGTCGCCGAGCACCCCTTCGGCGGCTCGTTGGGCTACCAGGTCTCGAGCTACTACGCCCCGACGTCACGCTTCGGGCACCCCGACGACTTCCGGTACCTCGTGGACCGGCTCCACCAAGCCGGGATCGGCGTCATCCTCGACTGGGTCCCCGCG
>JAAYZM010000437.1 GCA_012514835.1 Actinomycetales bacterium | reverse complement strand
GCGTAGGTGTACCCGCTGCACCCCGCGAGCAGCGCGAGGGCACCGACGATCGCGAGCGCTGCTCGAACCGTACGCACTCCCATGGCCCCTCCCCCGCTGATGGGCCGAGGCTACCGGGGCGAGCGTGCTGTGACGAGGGAGCGACTCGTGACGAGGGCCTAGACCGCCACGGTCTCTTCCTCGAGGGTGACGAAGCCCTCGGGACCGAAGCCCTCGAGCACCGCGTCGACCGCGGAGACCCCGATGCGGGTGGCACCGGCCTCGATGAGCTCGAGCGCCTGAGCGACGGATCGGATTCCTCCAGCGGCCTTGACGCCCACCCGCCCGCCCACGGTGTCCGCGATCGCGCGCACCGCGTACACGCTCGCCCCGCCCGCGGTGTGCGTGCCCGTGGACGTGGTGACGAAGTCGGCACCGGCGTCGGCCACGGCGCGGCACGACTCGACCAGCTCGTGGTCGGAGAGCGCCGCGGACTCGACCACGACCTTGAGCACGAGGGGCCGGGGCACGACGGCGCGCACCGCCTCGACCTCCGCGCGCACGGCGTCGAAGTCCCGGGCCACGGCGTTGCCCACGTCGATGACGAGATCGACCTCCGTCGCGCCGTCGGCCACCGCTTGCTTCGCCTCGGCGACCTTGATGTCGATGCGGTGGTTCCCGGACGGGAAGCCCACGGCGCTCGCCACCACCACGCCCTCGGGCGCCGTGATCGGCAGCATGTTGGGCGGCACGATCACGGCGTAGACGCCCACCCTCGCGGCCTCGGCGACGCGCGACTCGAGCTCGGCTCTCGTGAGCTCGGCTCGCAGGAACTGGTAGTCGATGAACTGAGCCAGGTCGGCGTTCCCGAGGATGTGCGAGGACATGGGTTCTCCTAGGTGTCGGTGTCGGATCCTTCGTAGGCGGGGAGGATGACCTGTTCGACCAGGTCACCTCGCTCGTCAAAGTGGATGAACGTGTTCCAGGCGGCGTCCAGGGTCACGTCGCGCAGGTCGTCGAGGGTCCAGCCAGCCTCCGTGACGAGCTGGTGCATCTCGCGGGTCATGGAGGTGCCGGACTGCAAGCGGTTGTCGGTGTTGACCGTGACGGCAAACCCGAGGTGGCGCAGCAGGGTGATCGGGTGCGCGGCGATCGACGTCGCGGCGCCCGTCTGGGTGTTCGACGTGGGGCACAGCTCGAGCGGCACCTGGTTGTCGCGCACCCAGTGCGCGAGGCGGCCCAGGCGGGCCCCCGCGGCGAGCTCGTCGACGTTCGCGCCGGGCAGGTCCGGCACCTCGATGTCGTCCATGATCCGCACGCCGTGGCCCAGGCGCAGCGCCCCGCCCCGGTGCAGCGCGGCGGCGATCGAGTCGAGCCCGGCGGCCTCGCCCGCGTGCAGCGTCACGGGGAAGTGCGCCTCACGGAGCTTCGCGAGGGCCGCGGGGATGCGGTCCGGCGGGAAGCCGTTCTCAGGGCCCGCGAGGTCGAAGCCCACCACGCCGTTGTCCCGGTTGGCGAGCGCGAGGTCCGCGATCTCGTCCCACAGGTCGTTCTGGCGCATGGCCGTCACGAGCTGCCCCACGCGGATGAACCGCCCCGCGGCCTCGGCCTCGTGCACGCCGTCCGTGAGGCCCGCCTGCACGGCGTCGACGACGGCCTGGAGGCTCAGCCCCTTGGCCGTGTGCTGCTCGGGCGCGTAGCGCTGCTCGGCGTACACCACGCCGTCGGCCGCGAGGTCCAGCACGGACTCCTTCGCGACGCGGTACAGCTGCTCCTCGGTCTGCATCACGGCGGTGGTCACGGAGAACGTCTCGAGGTACGTCTCGAGCGATCCCGTCTCGACGCCGTCGGTGAACCAGCTGCCGGCGGCGGAGACGAACCAGGCCCCGAGCGCCTCCGCGCCTTGCGCGGGAAGCTCGAGGCCAGATTCTGCGGCGATCTCGGTGATGGTCTGGGGGCGCAGCCCGCCGTCCAGGTGGTCGTGGAGGAGGACCTTGGGCAGCGCCCGCACGGATTCTTCGTCGATGCTCATGCCGCCACGCTACTGCCCGGGCGAGACCCTTCGATCACGGGTAGTCCTCCCGCTCGTCCTCGCCCACCTCGACGATCTGCTCGACCACGTCGGCCTCGCTCGCTTCCTTGGTCCCGAGCTCCTCCGGGGGCTCCGGGTCGTAGTCCTCGCCCTCGGGTTCCTCCGCGGAACCGGCGAGCTCGACGGCATCCTCGAGCCCGGGGCTCTCTAGCCCTGCGTCGCGCCAGCTCTCAGCGCCGGGAAGCGTGCTCACGTCGCCCTCCTTGGCTCGGACTCTCACGTCCCATCGTGCCCCACTCTTCCCCCGCGCGCATCAGCCCAAGGTCACTGGTGCGGCAGCGCGATCCATGTCGCGTGCGTCCAGCCGCCGAGGGCCCGGTGGGGGCCGCGCGGGGAGAGCAGCTCGTCGCGCGTCACGGTGGTCAGCAGGCCGTGGCCGGGCTCGTAGACCGTGAAGACGCCGTCCGCGTGAGCGCCCAGGAGCACCACGTGCCGGGGCGCCGCGGTCGCGAGGCCCGACGCGAGGTCGCCGCCGGTGTAGAGGGGCACGGGGATGCCCGCCTCGAGCGCACCGGCAGCCCGGGCGAGCTGGCGCGCGGTCCTTGCGCGATCGCCGTCGTCGATCATCTCCCCGCGGTACCGCACGCCCGGGAAGCGGGCCGCGAGCGCCGCGCCCCACGGGGGCGTGCCCAGCGACGCGGGCCACCGCCACGGCCCGAGCGCGCGGGCGTTCGACACCTGCTTGACCACGAGCTGGAGCGCCCCGAAACGCCGCTGCGGGCTGCTCGGCAACGCACCGGGACGCACGCGGCGCGCCGCGCGCACCTCGGGCGGGACGTGACCGGCGAGGAGCCGCCCCGTCGCGAGCCACAGCGCGAGGCTCGGGTCGCCCGCGGCGGCGAGCATGACGAGCACGGCCGAG
>JAAYZM010000436.1 GCA_012514835.1 Actinomycetales bacterium | reverse complement strand
GCGGGCCGAACCGAGCGCCCGGCCGGTAGGACACGCCCGCGTCGAAGGGCACGCCCACGACCTTGACCTGCGCGCGGTCTACCTCGTCGAGCCGGGGCAGCCGTGCGAACGTCGCGGTCCCTGCAAAGCGCGGGACGCGCGAGGAGTCGACTGGTCCGCGCGGCGCGCCGCCCTCGGCCTGCCCGTACAAGGCGCCGTCGGCGGCCTGCCCGTACAAGGCGCCGTCGGCGGCCTGCCCGTACGAGGCGCCGTCAGCGGGCTCGCGCGACGCGCCGTCGGCGGGCCGATCGTGTCTCACCTTCCGCAGTGTGCCAGGGCCAACTCCCACCCACCCCGCCAACAGCTCGGCACTTCGCCGCCGACTCGGCACTTCCCCCTGCCGAGTTCACGGCAAAGTGCCGAGCTCGCGAGTTGGCGGCGCGCGGGGTGGTGGGACAGTGCCGAGCTCGCGGGTTGACGGCGCGGGGGTTGACGGCACAGTGCCGAGGTGGCGCGACGGGCGGGGCGGGATATCCTCACGGGGCTGCGGTGCGCCGTCGTCGGCCCGCACACCCCTTCCACCCTGGAGCGATGTCCTTGTCCTCTGCTGCCCTGCCCGAGGCGCGCACCGAGCCGAGCGTGCTCACCGCCCTGCGCACCCCACGCCTGCTCGTGCGCGAGGTGCTCGCGGGACTCGTCGTCGCGCTCGCCCTCATCCCCGAGGCGATCTCGTTCTCGATCATCGCGGGCGTCGACCCGCGGGTCGGGCTGTTCTCGTCCTTCGTCATGGCCGTCGCGATCGCCTTCGTGGGCGGCCGCCCCGCGATGATCACCGCCGCGACCGCCGCCGTCGCGGTCGTCATCGCACCCGTCATGCGCGAGCACGGGCTCGACCACCTCATCGCGACCGTGATCCTCGGCGGGGTGTTCCAGGTCGTGCTCGCGTGGCTCGGGGTCGCCCGGCTCATGCGGTTCATCCCGCGCAGCGTCATGGTCGGCTTCGTCAACTCCCTCGCGGTGCTCATCTTCATGGCCCAGCTGCCCCACCTGGTCGACGTGCCGTGGGTCGTCTACGCGCTCGTGGGCGGCGGGCTGCTCGTCATGGTCCTGTGGCCCAGGGTGACCAAGGCGGTGCCCGCCCCGCTCGTGTCGATCGTGCTCGTGACCGCCGTCGTGGTCGTCTTCGCGCTCCAGGTGCCCACGGTCGGCGACGAGGGCGAGCTCCCCCGTTCGCTGCCCGAGCTGTTCGTCCCCGACGTGCCGCTCACGTGGGAGACGTTCACGCTGCTCGCGCCGTACGCGCTCGCGATGGCGCTCGTCGGGCTCATGGAGTCGCTCATGACGGCCAAGCTCGTCGACGACATCACCGACACCCGCTCGCGCAAGACCCGCGAGGCGTGGGGCCAGGGCGTCGCGAACATCCTCTCGGGGCTGTTCGGCGGCATGGGCGGGTGCGCGATGATCGGCCAGACGATGATCAACGTCAAGGCCTCCGGCGCGCGCACGCGCATCTCGACCTTCGTCGCGGGGGTGTTCCTGCTCGTGCTGGTCGTGGGGCTCACCGACCTCGTCGCGATCATCCCGATGGCTGCGCTCGTCGCGGTCATGATCATGGTCTCGGTCGCGACCTTCGACTGGCACTCGATCCGGCCCGCGACGCTGCGCCGCATGCCCAAGTCGGAGACCTTCGTGATGCTCGCGACGGTCGCGGTCGTGGTCGCGACGCAGAACCTCGCGATCGGGGTGGTCGCCGGCGTCGTGGTCGCGGCGGTGCTGTTCGTGCGCCGGGTCGCGCACTTCGCGACCGTGACGCGCGAGCTCGTCGAGACACCCGAGGGGCCCGTGGCCCGTTACCGCGTCGACGGCGAGCTGCTGTTCGCCTCGAGCAACGACCTCACGACCCAGTTCGACTACCCGGGTGACCCCGAGCGCGTCGTCGTCGACCTGTCCGCCTCGCATGTGTGGGACGCCTCGACCGTCGCCGCGCTCGACGCGATCGAGACCAAGTACGCCCAGCGCGGCAAGACCGTGACCTTCGAGGGGATGAACGAGGCGACCGCGAGCCTGCACGGCCGCCTCACGGGACAGCTCGGCGAGATGGTCTGACACGAGCCCAGGCACGGGCCGTCTCCCCTGGCAGCCACGGGAGAAACTGCCCCGCCGACCCAGCCCCGCCACACCTCGGCCGGCCCAGCCCTGCCACGCCTCCACCGCCCCAGCCCCGCCATACCTCGGCCGCCCTGACCCGCAACACCTCCGCTGAGGTCGGCACCTGGCACCCAGGTCGGCAGGTGTGCGTGCCGACCTGGGTGCCCACTGCCGACCTCGGCGGGGTGGTGAGGGCAGCAGCGGTGGTGCGGGCAGGAGCGGTGGTGCGGGCAGGAGCGGTGGTGCGGGCAGGAGCGGTGGTGAGGCAGTGGGGACGGGAGGGCAGTGGGGACGGGGGGCGGGGCGGCGCGGGGTGGGGACGAGAGGGGCGGGGGTCAGGCGTCGGCGAGCTCGTTTGCGGCGTCGGCGAGCTCGGGTGCCGGGTCGGCGGTGCGCAGCGCGGCGGGGACTCGCTTCGCGGCGGTGCGGCCGTGCGTGAACAGCATGATCGGCATCCACATCGCGATGATCTTGCCGACCGCGTCCTTGGCGATCATCGCCCCGACCACGCCCGTCGAGACCATCCAGTTGCACAGCACCCCACGGATGAACAGCGTGAGCATGCCCCCGGCGCCGTGGTCCGCGTAG
>JAAYZM010000435.1 GCA_012514835.1 Actinomycetales bacterium | reverse complement strand
GCCTCGCACGCGTCAACATCAGCCTCGACACGCTCGACCGGGACCGCTTCAAGGAGCTGACCCGCCGCGACCGCCTCCACGACACCCTCGCCGGGATCGCCGCCGCGGACTCCGTGGGCTTCACGCCCATCAAGCTCAACGCCGTGGTGATGCGCGACGTCAACGAGGACGAGGTGGTGCCCCTCGTGCGCTATGCCGTGGAGCACGGCTACCAGATGCGGTTCATCGAGCAGATGCCCCTCGACGCCGGGCACACGTGGGACCGGACCACGATGGTGACCCAGGCGGAGATCCTCGAACGGCTCCGCGCCGCGTTCCGGCTCGAGGAGGTGCCCGGCCGCGGCTCGGCGCCCGCGGAGCTGTGGACCGTGGACGGCGGCCCGCACACCGTGGGTGTCATCGCCTCGGTGACCGCGCCATTCTGCGGGGCGTGCGATCGGGTCCGGCTCACGGCGGACGGCCAGCTGCGCAACTGCCTGTTCGCGCAGGACGAGACGGACCTGCGCACGTTGATGCGTGAGGGCTGCACGGACGAGGACATCGCCGCGGCGATCCGCACGTCGATCGGGGGCAAGAAGGCCGGGCACGGCATCGACGACCCGGGCTTCCTCCAGCCGCGCCGCCCCATGAGCGCGATCGGCGGCTAACCGCCCGCGAACGGAGGCAGGACGTCCACCGTGCCGCCCGGGGTCAGCGGGGTGGCCGCATCGTCCAGGCGCACGCCGTCGGCCAGGAGCGTGCAGCGCCCCAGGACCCGCTCGAGCTCGGCCCCGTGGGCCGCGACCATGGCGGCGCGTAGCTCGCCCGCGGTCCTCGCCCCGAGCCGTTCCGCGCTCGTCCCCGCGGCCTCAGCGGCCCCCGCGAAGTAGCGCACGTCCACGGTGCTCACGTGTCCTCCCGCCACTGCTTCGCACGCCCCGTGACGTCCTCGAGAATTCGCTCGAGGGCCTCGTGGCCTCCCCCGTCGCGCGCCACGGCGTAGCCCACTAGGAAGCCCGTGAGCGGTACCGCGGGCCGTGCCACGCCGTGCGCCACGTCGCGCGCGAGGTCGAGGATCGCCTCGACGTCCACCACGTCCGGGTCCACCCCGAGCGCGTCCCCGGTCTCGAGCAGCCAGCGCTGCAGGTCGCTACCCAGCGGTTCGGTTCCCACCATCGTTCTCCTCCTGCATCAGCGCGTCGAGCGCGCGTACGTCTTCCCACGTGTCCGCGTCCCGGCCGTAGCCCCACGCGTCCGGCACGGGCTCGAGGTTCAGCTGAGCCACGAGCCGCTTCACCGACGCCCCCCACGTGCCGTGACCGTCCCCGAGCCGCGCCAGTGCCCCGCGCAGTGCCTCGTGCCGCACGAGCATGACGAGCTGGGAACGTCCCTCACCGTCGGTGAGGTGCACGCCGTCCGCGCCGGGTGCGGCGGCGAGCGCCGTCTCGAGGTGCGGCAGTGCCGCGGGGGCACGGGGCACGTCGCACGCGAGGACGGCCACGAGCCGCTCGGGTGCGGGATCGAGGTGTCCGACGACGGCGTCCCCCGGGGGCTGCGCCCCTTCCGCGGCTCTCTTGTCCAGCAGCTCGAGTCCGGCCTCGATGCCCGCGACCGGGCCGCCGCGGGGCGGGTGCTCCATGACGGTCGGCACCCCGGGCCGCGCGAGCTCGTCCGGCCCCACAATGATCACGGCGGGCGCGTGGGCGGCGGCCTCGAGCACGTGGTCGAGCATCGCGCGACCGGCCACCTCGACCTCGCCCTTCGCGACCCCGCCCAGGCGACGGGCCTCGCCCCCGGCGAGCACGATGACGTCGGTGGCGCGGCTCATGGTTCCTCGCGCGTCCAGTCCCCCGAGCGGCCACCCGACTTCGCGATCACGCGCACGTCCGTGATGGACGAGGTCTTGTCGAGGGCCTTGACCATGTCGACGATCGCGAGGGCGGCCACGCTCACCGCGGTAAGGGCCTCCATCTCGACGCCCGTGCGGTCCGCCGTGCGCACCGCGGCCGTGATCTCGACCCCCGCGTCCGTGACCTCGAGGTCGAGCACCACGCCGTGCACCCCGATCACGTGCGCGAGCGGCAACAGCTCGGGCGTCCGCTTGGCCGCGGCGATCCCCGCGATGCGCGCGACGGCGAGCACGTCGCCCTTCGGCACCGTCCCGTCCCGCAGCGCCGCCACCACGTGGGGCGCGCACACGACCCGGCCCGCCGCGCGCGCCTCGCGCACCGTGGGGGTCTTGCCCGTGACGTCGACCATCCGGGCGTGCCCGGAGGAGTCCAGATGTGTGAAGCTCATCGATCCACCCGCATGACCTGCACCCTATCGCCGGGACGCACGTGCTCGATCTCGGCGGGGACCACGGCAAGTCCCTCGGCGAGCGCGAGGCTCGCGACGAGGTGGGAGCCCGAGCCGCCCCGGGTGGCACGGCGCACCCGCGTCCCGCCGTCGGCGAACGCCACGGGCATGACCTGCGTGCGTCCGTGCGGGGTGCGCCAGCCGTCGATCACCTCCGCGTCGAACGTCGGGCGCTCGACCTCGACCAGCCCGCGCAAGCGCTGCAGGGCGGGCCGCACGAACATCTCGAAGGACACGAACACGCTCACGGGGTTTCCCGGGAGCCCGAAGAACGGTGTGCCGCCCGCGAGCCGGCCGATCCCTTGCGGCTTGCCGGGCTGCATCGCGACCTTGACGAACTCGACGCCCGTGCCGCTCAGCAGCTCCTTGACCACGTCGTAGTCGCCCATCGACACCCCGCCCGTCGTGACGACCGCGTCGACGCCTGCTGCCTCGGCTCTGACGAGCACGCCTCGCAGGGCGTCGGGCCGGTCCGCGACGCGGTCGAGACGCACGGCCTCGCAGCCCGCGGCCTCGACGCACGCGGCGAGGAGGAACGAGTTGGAGTCGGGGATCTGGCCGCGACGCAAGGGCTCCCCTGGCGCCACGAGCTCGTCGCCCGTCGCGAGCACGGCCACGCGCGGCGTGCGGTGGGCCGAGACGGAGCCGTGGCCCGCGGACGCGATGGCGGCGAGCTGCGTGGGGCCGAGGACGGCGCCCTGGCTGAGGACGAGGTCCCCCGCGGCGAGGTCCTCGCCCGCGCGTCGGATGTGGGCGCCGGGCTCGGGTTGCTCATGAAACGTGATGGCCCCGGGTGCCCGCTCGACGAGCTCGACGGGGACCACAGCGTCCGCGCCCGGCGGGACGGGCGAGCCCGTCATGATCGCGACACACGTCCCCGCCGCGAGCTCGACGGCCGCCTCGGCACCGGCGGGCAGCTCGCCCGCGAGCGGCAGGGGCACCGGTGCTGCTGCGCTCGCTACTGCGAGGTCCACCGCGCGCACTGCGAACCCGTCCATCGCAGAGTTGTCCCAGCGCGGCAAGGCGTCCGCGCTGTGCACCGCGGCGGCGAGGACGAGGCCGCGCGCTAGCGCGAGGGGCACCTCGACCGCGGGCGTCGCCTCGACGAGCGTGAGCGCAGCCGCGAGGTGCTCGGGGATCGTGCGCACGCGGGTCCTTCCGGTCGGTCTGGTCAGCGCGCGGCCGCACCCTCGGGCGAGCGCAACCACGCGACGATGCCGCCGTCGAGGTTGTCGACCCGCGCGAAGCCGCGGGCCACCATGACCTCCGCGGCGCGCTGCGAGCGAACCCCGGAGTGGCAGTGCACCACGACGGCGCGTCGCGGGTCCAGGTCTACCAGTCCCGAGCCGTCCAACACGCTCGCGAGGGGCGTGAGAATTGCCCCGGCGATCGACATCGCCGCGTGCTCGTGGGGTTCGCGCACGTCGAGGAGCACGAAGTCGTCCTCGCCGGCGGCCCGGGCATCAAGGCGAGCTGCAAGTTCGGCGGGGTGCACGGCGCCGACGACGGCGGCCTCCTGCGGGATGTCGTTCGTCCGGTGCTCGCCGTCGGACACCGCCGTCTGAGGACTGCTTCCCGGCTGCTCGCCGTCGGACCCCCGTCGCACGGGCTGTGCCGCCGTGCCCGCGAGCGAGACCTCGTGCCAGCGCGAGGCGAGCGCATCGAGCACGGCGACCCGACCGATCAGGGGCGAGCCGGCGCCCGTGACGAGCTTGATGACCTCGGTGGCCATGAGCGAGCCCACCTGGCCGCACATGGGGCCAAGCACGCCGCCCTCGGCGCACGAGGGCACCGTCCCGGGCGCGGGCGGGACCGGGAAGAGGTCGCGGAGGCCGACGGCGGGCACCTCGGACCCGGCGGGAGGTGCGGCCCAGAAGACGGTGACCTGGGCGTCGAAGCGGAAGATCGAGCCCCACACGTGGGGCAGCCCGAGCCGCGCGGACGCGTCCGCGACGAGATAGCGCGTGGGGAAGTTGTCCGTGCCGTCCACGACGAGGTCGTAGCCGCCGAGCACCGCGTCCACGTTGTCCTGCTCGAGGCGCACAGCGTGCACGACGACGTCCACGTCCGGGTTGCGCTCGAGGACGGCCTCGCGGGCCGAGTCGACCTTGGGGCGGCCGACGTCGGCCTGCCGGTGGATGACCTGGCGCTGGAGGTTCGTCTCGTCGACCTCGTCGAAGTCCACGATCCCGATCCGGCCCACCCCGGCGGCCGCGAGGTACTGCAGCACGGGGGCACCCAGGCCGCCCGCACCGACCACGCACACGCGAGCGTTGCGCAAACGGCGCTGGCCCTGCTCGCCGATCTGCGGGAGGAGGACGTGGCGGGAGTAGCGGACGAGCTCGGTGGGCGTGAGCCGGGTGCCGGGCTCGACGAGCGGCGGTACGGAGACGGGGGGAACAGCCATGACGCCACGCTATGTGGTGCTGGCGTCGATTCCGAACCTGGGAGGTGCGCGACCTCTACGCGACCACCCTCACCATGACGCAACTGCGTCTGTTCTGGCTCTCACGAGGCGCATTCGCGTAAGGTTGTCCCGTGCCCCAGTACCGCATCCGCGAAGCCGCCGAGCTGCTCGGCGTCAGCACCGACACGGTCCGACGCTGGGCCGAGGCGGGCAGGCTCACCACCACGACCGACGCCGCGGACCGGCAGGTGGTCGAGGGAGCCGTGCTCGCGGCCTTCGCGCAGGAGCACGCCGAGACCGTGCGGGCGGGGCACGTCACCGCGGGCGGGGCCGAGCAGTCCGTGCGCAACCGCTTCACGGGGCTCGTGACGCGCGTGGTCCGGGACACCGTGATGGCCCAGGTGGAGATCCAGGCGGGCCCCTACCGGGTCGTGTCGCTCATCAGCCGCGAGGCCGCGGTCGAGCTCGGGCTCGAGCCCGGGGTCCTCGCCGTCGCCACCGCGAAGGCCACCAACGTCGGGATCGAGCGTCCGCGCCGATGACGCGTCTGCTCAGAGCTCGGGCTGCGGGTGTCGCGCTCCTCGCGGCGAGCATCGCCGTGACCCTCGCGGGGTGCGAGCAACCGGGTGCTGTCACCTCCGGGGCGAGCGACGCGTCGAGCGTGCCGTCCAGCGTCACTTCCGGAGAGACGCTCACGGGCGAGCTGGTCGTGCTCGCCGCCGCCTCGCTCACCGAGGCGTTCACCGAGCTCGGCACCGCGTTCGAGGCACGCCACCCCGAGCTCACGGTGGCCTTCAGCTTTGGGGGCAGCTCTGGCCTGGCCGAGCAGGTCGTCGCTGGCGCCCCCGCCGACGTGTTCGCCTCGGCGAGCACGTCGACGATGGAGACCGCCGTGACGGGCCTGGCCGAGGCAGACGTCGGCGGAGCGGACGATCTCTCCCCCACCCTCTTCGCGACGAACTCGATGGTCCTGGCCGTGCCGCGGGCCAACGAGGCCGCAGTGACCGGGCTTGCCGACCTCGCGCGCGAGGACGTGACGTTCGCGCTGTGCGAGGCGCACGTGCCGTGCGGCACCGCGTCCGCGCACATCCTCGAGGCTGCCGGCATCACCGCGCTCCCGGTGACCTACGAGAAGGACGTCACGGCCGTGCTGACCAAGGTCCGCACCGACGAGGTCGACGCGGGCCTCGTGTACATCACGGACATCGACCACACCGTGACAGGCATCGAGCTGCCGGCCGAGGTCAACACCACGACGTCCTACCCGATCCTCGCGCTCCCCGAGGCGCCGAACCCCGCCGCCGCCACCGCGTTCACGCGGTTCGTGCTCTCGGGCGAAGGGTTGGCCGTGCTCGCGAACCACGGCTTCGCGGCGCCATGAGCCGGGCGACACCCACGCGCCGTCGGACGGCTCCCCGGACCATCCCCGCCCTCGCACTCGTGCCCGCCGTGCTCGCGCTCGCGTTCCTCGTGCTGCCGCTCGTGGGGCTCACGCTGCGCGCTCCGTGGGGGCGCCTCGGCGAGATCCTCACGAGCACCCCCGTGCGCCAGTCGCTCACGCTCTCGCTGTGGACCTCGCTCGCCGCCACCGCGATCGCCGTCGTGCTCGGGGTCCCGCTCGCGTGGCTCCTCGCGCGTGGTGAGTTCCCGGCGCGCCGTCTCGTGCAGGCGGCCGTCACCCTTCCCCTCGTGCTGCCACCCGTGGTGGGCGGCGTCGCGCTGCTCGGGGTCTTCGGGCGCTGCGGTCTCCTCGGCGCTTCCCTGTACGACGCGTTCGGCATCACCATCACGTTCACGCCCGCCGCCGTGATCCTCGCCCAGGTATTCGTGGCCATGCCCTTCCTCGTGGTGAGCGTCGAAGGCGCGCTGCGGGGCGCGGACCTCCGGTTCGACGAAGCGGCCGCGAGCCTCGGCGCCTCCCGGTGGACCACGATGCGTCGCGTGACCCTGCCCCTGATCGCGCCGTCGGTCGCGGCCGGCGCCGTCCTGACATGGGCCCGCGCGCTCGGGGAGTTGGGCGCGACCATCACCTTTGCGGGCAGCTTTCCCGGCCGCACCCAGACCCTGCCCCTCACGGTCTACTCCGCCCTCGAGACCGACCCGGACGCGGCGATCGCCCTGAGCCTCGTCCTGCTCGTGGTGTGCCTCGCAGTGCTCGTGGTGCTGCGCGGTCACTGGCTCGGCCAGGTGACCCGATGAGCGGGCTCACGCTCGCCGGGCGCGTGGACCGGGGCTCGTTCACGGCGGAGGTGGACCTCACGGTCGCAGCGGGCGAGGTGCACGCGATCCTCGGTCCCAACGGCGCCGGCAAGTCCACCGTGCTGCGCACCGTCGCTGGCTTCGAGGCCCTGAGCACCGGCCGTCTCACGCTCGGGGCCGTGGTGCTCGACGACGCGGCCGCGCCGACGTTCGTCCCCCCGGCCGGGCGGCGGGTCGGCACCGTGTTCCAGGACCACCGGCTGTTCCCCCACCTCAGCGCCCTCGAGAACGTCGCGTTCGGCGCGCGCTCGCGAGGAGTGCCCCGCGGGGTCGCCACAGCCCACGCCCACGAGTGGCTCGAGCGGCTCGGGGTCGAGGATCTCGCGGCGCGCCGCCCCGCGCAGCTCTCCGGCGGCCAGGCTCAGCGCGTCGCGATCGCCAGGACCCTCGCCGCCGAGCCCCGCGCGCTCGTGCTCGACGAGCCCCTCGCGGCCCTCGACGTGCACGCCCGCGAAGAGGTCCGTGACGCGTTCACCGAGCACCTGCGCGACTTCACCGGCCCCGTGCTCCTCGTGACCCACGACTTCGCCGACGCCGTGGCGCTCGCGGACCGGGTCACCGTGCTCGACGCCGGACGGGTGGTCCAGACGGGGACGGTCGCACAGGTCGCCGCCGCGCCAGGGACTGACTACGTCGCGCGTGTGCTGCGCGGTACCGGCGGGTCGCCGTCGTCGGCCCCGTCCTGACCGGGGCTCTTCAGTCCAGGCTCTCGCGTCCCGCGGCGCGTTCGCGCAGCCGCTCCTCCTCCGCCTGCACGCGGTTCTGCACCACACGCTCCGCCTGGAGCCACGCGGGCGGGTCCGCGCGCAAGGCGTTGATCTGCTCCGTGGTGAGCGCCTCGTTGATCCCGCCGCGGGCGAGGCCCGAGATCGAGACGCCGAGCCGTCCCGCGACCTCCGGACGCGGGTGCGGTCCGTTCCGGCGCAGCTCCGTGAGCCACTGAGGCGGGTTCTCCTGCAGCTCGCTCAGCTGCGCGCGGGTGATCCCTCCGGCGCGGAACTCCTCCGGCGTGGCCGGGAGGTAGACGCCGAGCTTCTTGGCCGCCGTCGCGGGCTTCATGGCCGCGGGTGACGGCCCCGGGCGCTGAGGATCTGTGGTCATGGAGCAAGCCTAGAGGCGCCGACGCACCTAGGCTGCAGGGCGTGGAACGACGCGAGGCGACCGGACCGGCCCAGCACGAGGTCTTCCGGCTCGGATACGTCCCGGGCGCGACGCCGGCCAAGTGGGCGCGGGTGTTCCGCTCGCGGCACCGGGACGTGACCCTCGAGCTGGTGCCCCTCGCGGCGAGCGAGGCCGAGCGCGCCGTGACCGACGGCCTTGTCGACGCGGCGATCCTGCGCCCGCCCGTCGACCGCGAGGTGCTGCACGCGATCCCGCTGTACGCCGAGGAACCCGTCGTGGTGGTGTCCCGCGACCATCTGCTCGCCGCCCTCGACGAGTCAGAAGCCGTCGCACCTGCCGACCTCGCGGACGACGTGCTGCTCCAGCCCGCCGACGACGTCCTGCACTGGGCGGGCGCTCCCGGCGCCGAGGACGGCGCGATCTCGCCGCCCGGCACGCCGTCCCTCGAGGTGCCGCAGACCACCGCGGACGCGTTCGAGCTCGTGGCCGCGGGCGTGGGCGTGCTCGTGGTCCCGCGCTCGCTCGCCCGCCTCCACCACCGCAAGGACGTGACCGCGCGGACGCTCACGGACGGCCCGACGGCGCCCGTGGTGCTCGCGTGGTCGATCGAGCGCGAGAACGAGCGCACCGAGGACCTCATCGGGATCGTGCGCGGACGGACCGTCAACAGCTCGCGCGGCAGGCCCGCCCAGGCCCAGGCCGCGCCCAAGGAGGCCTCGGGCGCCCCGCGCACGAAGCCCGCACCGGCCCGGGGAGCGCGGAAGCCCACGCGCAAGCCCCGCCGACGGCGGTGAGTGCTACTCGGTGACGTGCAGGATCCCGTGCGCCCCGCGCTCGGCGTCGATCATCACGTGCGTGACGAACGGGTAGTGGCCCGCCTCGGGCATCTCGAGCTCGACGAACCCGCCCTGCGCCACGTGCAGACCGAGCACCTGGGAACCGCCGCTCGGGTCGAGACCCGCCGCGTGCGGACCCCCTAGCTGCCACGTGCCCTCGGCGTAGACCGTGTCGAACTGCCCACCCACCACGTGGAACGAGCTCGGTCGGTTGGGGCCCACGTCGAGCACCCAGAACCGGACACGCTCCCCCACCCGGGCCTCGAGCGGGTCGTGGCCGTACTGGTTCGCGTAGCCGTTGAACACGACCGCGTCGACCTGTTCCGCGAGCAGCTTCTCGGAGTCCGCGATCTCCCCCTGCGCACCGAGGTAGTACTCGGACTGGACCAGCAGGTACTCGCGGTCCACCTCGGGCAGGTCGGGCGGGTCGATGATCACGGCACCGAACATCCCGTTCGCGATGTGCAGCGTCATGGGCATCGTGGAGCAGTGGTACATCCAGATGCCCGAGCGCGTGGCCGTGAACGTGTACGTGAGCGACTCGCCCGGCTCGATGGTGCGCATCGGCTCGTCCGGCGCGAGCGCCCCCGCGTGGAAGTCGATCGAGTGGCCCAGCGTGCCGTCGTTGACGAGCGTGATCTCGAAAGTGTCCCCGACCTTGCCGCGCAGCGTGGGCCCGGGCACCTGACCGTTGTACGTCCACAGCGTCTGGGTCACCCCCGGCGCCACCTCCATGACCTGCTCGGTCACCGTCAGCGTGTGGCGGTGCACCGTCGCGTCCGGGGCCGGGGCGAGGCTTGCGTCGAACGCCTCGAAGCCCGGGGCCGGGTCCGCGTGCAGGTCGACCGTGCCGCCCGAGCCGGAGGCCATGTGGTCGCCGTGGTCGTGACCGCCCGACGCAGGATCGTCCGACGGCGCACCCTCGACGTTGATCGTGAAGGTCATCCCCATCTGCCGGTGTCCGGCGATCGAGCACCAGCCGTCCATCTGACGGCCCACGACGCCGACGTCGATCCGGGACGTCGCGCCGGGCGCGATCCGTCCCGTCGTGGCCCCCGAGTCGAGCACGAGGTCGTGCACCGTGGAGTCCACGTTGGTGACGATCAGCACGAGCTCGTCGCCGGCGTCGACCGTGACGGTCGAGGGATCGAAGCGCATGTCGCGCGCCTCGACCTCGATCTCGACCACGTTCCCGGTGGCCGCGACCCCGCCGTCGGCGGCCGCCCCCACCCCCACGGAGGCCGGGTCTGCGGCGACGGAGAGCGCCGTGACCACGAGGAGCGCGACGCCCGCCGCGATCCCCGAGCCCTTGGGGGCCTTGCTCGAGGCGGCGAGCACCTCCGCGGGCCGCAGCGTCGTCGGGCCCGTCGGCGCGGTGGCGCGGGCGCGCCGCGAGACGAACACGGACGCGATGATGAGCCCGAACGTCCACGCCGCCCCGAGGAGCGCGAGCATCGACGCCGAGACGCGCACGAGGCTCGGCGCGGGCAGCGCGAAGAGCAGCAGGCCGCCGTTGACGAGCACGAGCCGCGCGCCGGAGGCCTTCTCCACCACGGCACGCGCCGCACGGACCGCCGTAGGACCGCCGCCCAGGATCATGGGCCCGAGGTGGCACAGGGAGCCGAGCAGCACCTGGCCCGCGAAGCCGCCCGCGAGAGGGCCGAGCAGGCTCGCGAACTGCAGCTCGACCTGCGCCCACCCGGAGCCGGTCACGGCCATGACGGCCCACACGAGCACGGAGCCGACGAGCCACACCTGGGCCATGCCCACCGAGCGCGCGGCGAACGAGTGGGGGCTGCGCGTGCGGGACTGCTGGAGGAGCGGCCACGAGGAACGCACGAGCGCGACGGCGTAGAG
>JAAYZM010000434.1 GCA_012514835.1 Actinomycetales bacterium | reverse complement strand
TCTGCTCGGGGGTCGACGCCGCTGCGAGCTCGCGGACCTGAGCCGCGTGCTCGATGTTCATCAGCTCGACGTCCGCGCCGAGCTGCACCGTGAGGACGTCGCGGAACAGCGAGAGCAGGTCCACCATGGCGCGGTCGAGCACGTCGCGCTGGGCGCGGGTGGCGCGGCGCTTCTGGTCCTTCTCGAGCTGGGTCACCTGCGAGCGCAGCGCGGGCGGGAGCGTGCCACCGCCCTCCGCACCGAGGGACCGCAACAGCTCGGCGCGCTCCGCGGCGTCCCGGTCCGCCGTCACGGCCTTCGCGTCCGCCGTCGCGACGTCCACGAGCTCCCCCGCCGCGAGGACGGCATCGCCCACCCCGCGGATCTCTCCGGGGATCGCGAGCACCTGGTCACGCCGCTCGCGTGCTTCGGGGTCGCGCGCGAGGCGCCGGGCGATCCCGATGTGACTCTGCGCCGCGCGCGCCACGACGGCGGCGAGCTCGGGGGCCACGCCGTCCCGGGTGACGAGCAGCTGCGCGACGGCGTCCGCCGGGGGCACGCGCAGCCCCACGGACCGCGAGCGCGAACGGATCGTCACGACCACGTCCTGGGGGCTGGGTGCGCACAGCAACCACGCGGTGCGCGGGGGCGGCTCCTCGATGGCCTTGAGGAGCACGTTGGAGGTGCGCTCGGCCATGCGGTCCGCGTCCTCGACCACGATCACGCGCCACCGCCCCTGGGACGGCGCGCGCTGGGCGAGCGACACGAGCGAGCGCGTCTCCTCGATGCCGATGCTCAGCAGCTCCGTGGCCACCACGGTGACGTCCGGGTGCGTCCCGCCCAGCACCGTGGTGCATGCGTGACAGTGCCCGCAGCCCTGGTCGGGGCACTGGAGCGCCGCGGCGAACGCCCTTGCGGCCGTCGAGCGCCCCGAGCCCGGCGGACCCGTGACCAGCCACGCGTGGGTCATCGCGCGGGGGTCCGTGACGGCCTCACGGAAGGTCGCCACGGCGGCCTCTTGCCCCACGACCTCGTCCCAGACGCTCACGGGCGCACCTCGGTGTGCTCGACAACGACGGCGTCCCGGGGGGCGTCGTCGTCGGCCCCGCTCCCCGCTGCCGAGGCGACCGCGAGGATCTGCTCGACGCGCGCCGTGATGGCGCCGTGCAGCTCGTCCGGGGTGCGGGTCGCGTCGAGCACGAGCCAGCGCTCCGTCTCGTCCACCCCCGCCCGGGCGAGGAAGGCGTCCCGCACGGCGCGGTGGAACTCGTCCCCCGCGCGCTCGATGCGGTCGAGGCTGCGCGTGATGCGCTGCGCGCCGATCACGGGGTCCAGGTCGAGGAGGACCGTGAGCGCGGGGAGCAGGCCCTGCGTGGCCCACAGGGACAGCCGCTCGACCTCCTCGGCGCCGAGCGCGCGGCCCGAGCCCTGGTAGGCCACGGAGGAATCGAGGTAGCGGTCGGTGATGACCACGGCACCGCGAGCGAGGGCCGGGCGGATCACCGTGGTGACGTGGTGCGCCCGGTCCGCCGCGAACAGCAGCGCCTCCGTGCGCGGGTCGAGGTCCTCCCCGTGCTGCACGAGGGTGCGCAGCTGCGCCCCGAGCGCCGTGTCGCCCGGCTCGAACGTCACGACCACCTCGCGCCCGCGCGCCGCGAACCAGTCCGCGAGCCGCCGCACCTGCGTGGACTTGCCCGCGCCGTCACCGCCCTCGAAGGAGATGAAGACGCCGGCGGGCGCGGGAGAGTCGGTCACGCGAGCAAGGCTATCCGGGGCCGCCCACAGCGCCGCGCGCGGTGAGGAGCGGCTCGAGGTCGCCTTCGCACGCGCGACGTGCCAGCTCGTCCTCGCGCGACGTGTCGTTCTCGTCGAGAAGGGTGCACGGGATGAGGGACGCCCCCACGACCTCCATCGCGTGCAGCTCACCGGAGACCCGGTAGTCATCGCACAGGATCGTGAAGCCCACGGTCACGGGCCGGGCGCGCCAGCTCCCGAAGTACCGGGTGTCGGGCATGCCGACCTGCGCCACGTCCTCGCTCATCGAGCGCACCGACACCTGCCCCCTGGTGTGGAGACGGCCGAGTCCCTCGTCCTCGAGCGCGTGCATGAGCACGTCGACAGGACGCAGCTCGGCCGCGTCACCCGAGACCCTGGCCCGCAGGTCTTCTAGCTCCACGACGTAGCCGTCGAGCGAGCCGTCCACCTGCGGTTCACCGACGCCCCACGCGACGAGCTCCTCGGCTCCCTGCGTCACGGGCGTGGTCGTCTCGAGCGTCGACCGCTGGCAGTCGTTGTCCCAGGTACCGAGCTTGAGCTCCCACCGTGGTCCGGGATCCCCGCACGCGGAGAGGCCGAGCACGACGACCGCGACGCACACCACCCAGCGGGCCGCCCTCATGCCGTGCCCCCGGTCGGGAGGAGCGCGGCGAGGTCGCCCTCGCACACGCGGGTCCGCAGCTCGATCTCGTCGTCGTCGGCGTCCAGGAGCCCGCACGGGCCCGCGGCACTCGAGCTCTGCTCGTAGGCGTGGAGCTCGCCGGTGAGCTCCATCTCCCCGCAGCGGATCGAGAACTCGACCGAGTAGCGCACTCCGTGCTCGACGGCGGTGACTCGGCTGTGCTCGGCGTCGAGCTCCGGAGCGAGATCGTCCACCCCGAACGGCTCGCCCACCCAGATCCGGGGCCACGGGCCACCCCCCGGCAGCTGTGCGCCCTCGAGCGCCAGCATGATCGCCCCGACGGGACGGAGCGTCGACGCGTCCCCCGTGATGTAGGCCTCGGAGTCGACCAGGCGGACCACGCGGCGGTCCATCGAGCCGTCCTCGCGCCGTTGGTGGATGCTCCACGCGGCGAGCTCCTCGAGCCCCGTCGTGACGGGCGAGGTGATCGTGAGCGACGAGCGGGAGCACTCGTCGGTCGAGAAGCCCGTCTCGACGGTCCACGCCGGCGCGGGCTCGCTGCACCCCGCGACGACGAGGACCGCTGCCCCCGCCAGCATCCACGCTCGCCGCATGTCGGCCCCCCTCGATCGAGCAGCCGGATCGACCGTCCGGTACGCCGCAGACTACTCCCCGGGGTACACGACCCCCACCTGCGCGCGGATCGAGTCGAGCGTGCGCAGCACCTCGATCGAGTTGTCGAGCGTGATGCGCGGGCTCTCGGTGGCACCCTCGGCGACGCGGCGCGCGACCTCCGCGGCCTGGAACTGGAAGCCGCCGTCCACGGGTCGGTCGAACGTCCACTCGCTGCCGTCGCGGCGCACCACGCGGAAGGACGTGGGCCGGTAGAAGTCGCCCGCGACCTCGATTCGGCCGTCCGTGCCGGAGATGTGCGCCGTGGTGGGCGTCTTGGCCCACAGCGTGGTGCTCAGCAGCGCTTGCGCGCGCCCCTCGTACTCGAGGGAGATCGCGACCTGGCCGTCGACGCCCGTCTCGGTGAGCTGCCCGTTCGCGTGCACGGCCGTGGGCACGCCGAGCAGGTCGTGCGCGAAGGACGCGGGGTACACGCCGAGGTCGAGGAGGGCCCCACCCGCGAGGAGCGGGTTGAGGAGGCGGTGCTCAGGGCCGACGGCGAACCACTGGCCGTGGTCCGCGCTGAGGGAGATGATCTCGCCGATCTCCCCGCGGGCGAGCACGCCGCGCAGCACGGCCACGTGCGGCAAGAACCGCGTCCACATGGCCTCCATGCAGAACACGCCGGCCTCACGTGCCGCGTTCGCGAGCTGCTGGGCCTCCGTCGCCGAGCGCGCGAACGCCTTCTCGACCAGCACGTGCTTGCCCGCGCGGATCGCGAGGAGCGCGTGCTCGAGGTGCTCGGAGTGCGGGCTCGCCACGTAGACGGCCTCGACCTGCGGGTCCGCGACGAGGCGCTCGTAGCCCTCGTGCGTGGTGGGGACGGAGTACTTCGTGGCGAAGCGCTCGGCGCGGTCGTAGTCGCGCGAGCCCACGGCCACGATCTGAGAGCGCGTGTGCCCGAGCACCGCCTCCGCGAACACCCCGGCGATGCCGCCGGGTCCGAGGATCCCCCACTTGAGGGACGGTGCGCTACGAGGGTCGTCGACGAGGTTCATGCGCCCACGCTAGCGGACGCGCGAGGTCACGCCTTCTTCTTCGCCGGGGCCTTCTTGGCTGCCGTCTTCTTCGCGGGGGACTTCTTCGCGGCGGCCTTGCGGGCGGTGCGCTTCTTGGCCGGGCCCTGGGCGCGCTTGTCCGCGAGGAGCTGGACGGCCTCGTCGAACGTGATGCCCTCGACGGTCATGCCGCTCGGCACGGTCCGGTTGGTCTCGCCGTCGGTGAGGTACGCCCCGAAGCGGCCGTCCTTGATGACGATGGGCTTGCCCGAGTTCGGGTCCTCGCCCAGCTCGCGCAGCGGCGGCGCGGCCGTCTGACCCCGACCCCGCTTGGGCTGCGCGTACAGCGTGAGCGCCTCGTCGAGGGTGATGGTGAACATCGACTCCTCGTCCGGCAGCGAGCGCGAGTCCGTGCCCTTCTTGAGGTACGGCCCGTAGCGGCCGTTCTGCGCCGTGATCTCCGCGCCCGTCTCCGGGTCGGCGCCCACCACGCGCGGCAGGGACAGCAGCCGCAGGGCGTCCTCGAGCGTCACCGTCTCGAGCGTCATCGACTTCAGCAGCGACCCCGTGCGCGGCTTGGGCAGCGCCGCGAGGGCACGCTTCTTCGCCGCGGCGGAGAGCGACTCGTCGATCTCGGGCTCGGGCAGCACCTCGGTCACGTACGGCCCGTAGCGCCCCGACTTCGCGACGATCGGGTGTCCCGACGCCGGATCCACCCCGAGCTCGATGTCCCCGTCCCCGTGGGTCGTGAACAGCTCGTGCGCCTTCTCGACCGTGAGCTCGTCCGGCGCGAGGTCCTCGGGCACGGACGCGCGCTTCGACCCGCCCTCGCCGTCGGGCGTCTCGAGGTAGGGCCCGTAGCGACCCACGCGCAGCGTGATGCCGTCCCCGATGGGCACGGAGTTGATGTCACGCGCGTCGATCTCGCCGAGGTTCGCCACGAGGTCGCGCAGGCCCTGCCCGTCCACCTCGCCAGTACCGTCCCCGAAGTAGAAGCGCTCGAGCCACTTCGCGCGGTCACGCCGTCCGGCCGCGATCTGGTCGAGGTCCTCCTCCATCTCCGCCGTGAAGTCGTAGTCGACGAGCCAGTCGAAGTTCTCCTCGAGCAGGCGCACGACGGCGAACGCGAGCCAGCTCGGCACGAGGGCCTGACCGCGCGACGTCACGTAGCCGCGGTCCTGGATCACGGAGATCGTCGCGGCGTACGTGGACGGACGGCCGATGCCGCGCTCCTCGAGCGCCTTGACGAGGCTCGCCTCGGTGTAGCGCGGGGGCGGGGAGGTCTGGTGCCCGTCCGCAGTGAGCTCGCTCGCGGTGAGGGCGTCGCCCTCGGCCATGCGGGGCAGTCGCGTCTCGCGGTCACCGCCCTTGCCCGACGGCGCGTCGTCGGCGTAACGCTCGACGTCGCGACCCTCCTCGTACGCGGCGAGGAAGCCGCGGAACGTGATCTGGGTGCCCGACGCCGAGAACACGGCCTGCTTGGTCGTGCTGTTGACCGCCGCGTCCGCACCGAGGCGGACCGTGGCCGTCGAGCCGCGCGCGTCCGCCATCTGCGAGGCGACCGTGCGCTTCCAGATGAGGTCGTAGAGCTTGAGCTGGTCGCCCGAGAGCTCCTTCGCCACCTGCTGCGGGGTGCGGAACGAGTCGCCCGCGGGGCGGATCGCCTCGTGCGCCTCCTGGGCGCCCTTCGACTTCGCGGAGTACAGGCGCGGCGAGTCAGGGATCGAGTCCGAGCCGTACAGCTCGGACGCCTGGCGGCGCGCGGCCGCGACGGCCTGCGAGCTCAGCGACACCGAGTCGGTTCGCATGTAGGTGATGTAGCCGTTCTCGTACAGCGACTGCGCCGTGCGCATCGTCTGTCGCGAGCTCATGCGCAGCTTGCGGGACGCCTCCTGCTGGAGGGTCGACGTGGTGAACGGGGCCGCCGGGCGGCGCGTGTAGGGCTTCGTCTCGAGGGACAGCACCCGGAAGTAGGCGTCGTCGAGCGCCCGGGCGAGGGTTGTCGCGGCTGCCTCGTCGAGCTGGACCGCGTCCCCGCGCAGCTCGCCACGGTCCGTGAAGTCACGACCCGTCGCCACGCGCCGACCCCCGAGCGAGGTCAGGCGTGCGGTGAACGCCGGTTCGCCGTCGTCGGCCACCGCGAAGGTGCACGTCACGTCCCAGTAGGACGCCGAGACGAAGGCGATGCGCTCTCGCTCGCGTTCCACCACGAGGCGCGTCGCGACCGACTGGACGCGACCGGCGGACAGGCCCGGGCCGATCTTGCGCCACAGCACGGGCGAGACCTCGTAGCCGTAGAGGCGGTCGAGGATGCGGCGGGTCTC
>JAAYZM010000433.1 GCA_012514835.1 Actinomycetales bacterium | reverse complement strand
GCGCCGGCCACCGGCACGCCGCGCAGCACGTGGATCGTCGCGAGCGGCCTGTGGGTGTTCGTGGGCGGGCTGCTCGCCTACGGGATCGTCCAGACGGCCATCAAGGCCGCTGCGCTCTTCGGCTGACGCGCCCCGGAAGGAATCTCGCTCGACTGACGTTCGCCAGGTCATGAGCCTGCTGTTCGAACCGATGACCTTGCGTGAGACCCAGTTCGCCAACCGCGCCTGGGTGGCGCCGATGTGCCAGTACTCCGCCGACGGCGGCCTCGTGGGTGACTGGCACCTCGCGCACCTCGGCTCCTTGGCGACGGGTGGCTTCGGGCTCGTCGTTGCCGAGGCGACCGCAGTCGTGGCCGAGGGGCGGATCTCGCCGCGGGACGCGGGTCTGTGGCACGAGTCGCACGTCGAGGCGTGGCGTCGCATCACGTCGTTCGTCCACGAGCGAGGCACTCTGCTCGGCGTGCAGCTCGCGCACGCGGGGCGCAAGGCGTCGACGTACTGGCCGTGGCACGAGCGCTCGGGCACGGTGCCGTTCGAGGACGGCGGGTGGGGTACGCGTGGCCCGTCGGCCGTGCCGTTCCCGGGGTACGTGCCGCCCGCCGAGGTGACCCCCGAGGACATCGCCGCGCTGCCGGAGCTGTTCGCGGCCGCGGCGCGGCGAGCGCTCGCCGCGGGCTTCGACGTCGTCGAGGTGCACGCGGCCCACGGCTACCTCTTGCACGAGTTCCTCTCGCCGTTGTCCAACGTGCGCACCGACGAGTACGGCGGCTCGCTCGAGAACCGCATGCGCTTGCCGCTCGAGGTCACGCGTGCCGTCCGCGAGGCGTGGCCGGAGGAGCGCGCGCTGCTCGTGCGTATCTCCGCGACCGACTGGGTAACCGGCGGTCTCACGGTGGACGAGAGCGTCGAGCTCGCCAAGGAGCTCGCCGTCGCGGGCGCGGACCTCGTCGACGTCTCGACCGGCGGGAACGTGCTCGCCGACATCCCCGTGGGGCCCGGGTACCAGGTGCCCGCCGCGCGCGCCGTCCGCGAAGGTGCTGGTGTCCCGGTGAGCGCCGTCGGCCTCATCACTGACCCGCTCCAGGCCGAGCAGGTGCTCGTGGACCAGGCCGCCGACGCCGTGATGCTCGGACGCGCCGCCTTGCGGGAACCGCGCTGGGCGCTCCGCGCCGCCCACGAGCTCGGCGATGCCCGCGGGACGTGGCAGCCGCAGTACGAGCGGGCGCGGCTCTAGCCCGAGACCCTGCGGCTAGGTACGCTCTCCCCACCGAGAGAGGGGTCGATCATGGAACAGGTCTTGGTTCCGCCGAGCTACGACATCGCCTTCTCCGTCGTCGCCCTGCTCGGGCTCGCGCTCTTCGTGCTCGCGATCGTGCGCTGGTGGCGGCTCGACCTGAGCGGGACCTTTGTCGGGCTCCTGTGGTTCTTGGTCATTCTCCTGGTGCCCGTCCTCGGGCCGCTCGTCTTCCTCGCGACCCTGCGACTCGCCCCCTCGCTCGGGGAAGGTCGATCCGCCCAGGCCTGACGTGTCGTCAGCGGGCATGCTCGCTGGGAGTGCTCGTCTTGCGCGGCTTCGGGCTCAGATTTCGTGGGAGCCGGCAAGGTCGGAGGCGGAGAGCACGCGTAGCTCGCTGGTCTGGACGGGGTCGTGCCGGGACGCCTCCGCGACGGCGGCGGCGACCTTTGCGGTCACGTCGGCGTGGAACACGCTGGGGATGATGTAGGTCGCGTTGAGCTCTTCGTCGGTGACCACGGCGGCCAGGGCGCGCGCCGCGGCGAGCAGCAGGGTGTCTGTCACGCGCGTCGACTGGGAGTCGATCAGGCCGCGGAACACCCCGGGGAACGCGAGGACGTTGTTGATCTGGTTGGCGAAGTCGGAGCGTCCGGTGCCCACCACGGCGGCGTACTGGGCGGCTTCGTCGGGGTCGACCTCGGGGCGGGGGTTGGCCATCGCGAAGACGATCGCGTCGGAGCCCATGGTGGAGATGTCCTGCCCGGTGAGCAGGTCGGGGGCGGACAGGCCGATGAACACGTCCGCGCCCGCGAGGGCGTCGCGCAGGGTGCCGGTCACGCCGCGAGGGTTGGTGTGCTCTGCGGTCCACTCCAGGGAGGAGGACAAGTCGGCACGGTCACCGTGGATCACGCCCTCGATGTCGGCGACCACGACGTCGCGTGCGCCCGCAGCGAGGAGCAGCTTGAGCACCGCGGTGCCCGCGGCCCCCGCCCCGGACATCACGATGCGCACGTCGCTGATGTCCTTGCCCACTACCTTGAGCGCGTTCATCAGTGCGGCGAGGGCCACGATGGCGGTGCCGTGCTGGTCGTCGTGGAACACCGGGATGTCCAGGGCGTCGCGCAGGCGCCGCTCGATCTCGAAGCAGCGTGGGGCGGAGATGTCTTCGAGGTTGATGCCCGCGAACACCGGGGCGATCGCCACGACGGTGCGCACGATCTCCTCCACGTCGGTGGTGTCCAGCGCG
>JAAYZM010000432.1 GCA_012514835.1 Actinomycetales bacterium | reverse complement strand
GGGCATGCGGCCGCAGTCGCGCCACGAGGCGGTCGATGTAGCTCGACACGGTGCGCGCGCGCCCGGCGGAGATGCGCCCGTTCATGAGGTACCACGCGAGGTGCCGCTCGAGCAGCGTGAGCCCGAAGAGGTCCCGCACGCGGGTGAGCACCTCGCGCGTCCCGGGGTCGCGGACGGTCGACAGGGCCGCCGTGAAGGCCTCCCACTGGACGAGCTCGGCGTAGGCGCGGGCCGCCTCGATGAGCTCGTGCTGGTGGTCGTTGAACGTGGCAGCCGCGACCTCGCGCGAGGCCTTCGACGCGTCCTTGAGGGCGTCCCCGAGCTCGGCGACCATGGTCTGGACCCGGTCGGTGAGCAGCTCGCGCTGGACGGACGTCTCCCGGAGCTGGTTGACGGACCGGCGGGCGTCCCCGACGTCGGCGAAGGTCTGCGCGACGCGCGCGAAGCCCGTGCGATACATCGCCGCGTCTCCGGCCTTCTCGGCCACGTACCGCAGCACGCCGCCCGCGTCGATGTCGCGGAACTCCGCGGCACGGTCGGTCAGCAGGCGCTTCGCGACGAGCTGGAGCAGCACCGTGTTGTCGCCCTCGAAGGTCGCGTAGACGTCGAGGTCGGCGCGCAGCCCCACGATCCGGTTCTCCGCCATGAAGCCCGCCCCGCCGCACGCCTCGCGACTCTCCTGGAGCGCGTCGAGGGCGAGCCACGTGGACAGCGGCTTGAGCGCGGCGGCGAGGGTCTCGAGGTCCTGGCGCGACTCGTCGGTGTCGTTCGCGCCCGAGAACACGTCGTCGAACTTCTCGAGCAGCGTCTCGTGCGCGAAGTGCGCGGCGTACGTCTCCGCGATGCGCGGCAGGAGGCGGCGCTGGTGACGCCGGTAGTCGAGCAGCACGGTCTCCTCGGTGTCGCGCGCGCCCGTGAACTGGCGCCGCTCGTTGCCGTAGCGCACGGCGATCGCGAGGCCCATCTTCGCGGCGTTCACCGCGGACCCGTCGAGCGAGACGCGCCCCTGCACCAGCGTCCCGAGCATCGTGAAGAACCGCCGCCCGGGGCTCGAGATGGGCGAGGTGTACGTGCCGTCCGCGGCGACGTCGCCGTACCGGTTGAGCAGGTTCCACCGCGGCACGCGCACGTGGTCGAACGCGAGGCGACCGTTGTCGATCCCGTTGAGGCCGCCCTTGAGGCCGTCGTCCTCACCCTGGATGCCGGGCAGGAAAGGCAAGGCTTCGCCTTCGCCGACGACGGCGGACGTGTCCCGCAACGGCACGTAGAACGCATGCACCCCGTGGTTGACGCCCTCCGTGATGAGCTGGGCGAACACGACGGCCGCGACCCCGTGGAGCGCCGCGTTGCCGAGGTAGTCCTTCCACGCGGCCCGGAACGGGGTGTTCAGCACGAACTCCTCGGTCTCCGGGTCGTAGGTCGCGGTGGTGCCGATCGACGCGACGTCCGACCCGTGCCCGATCTCCGTCATCGCGAACGCGCCCGGGATGGTCAGGTCGAGGATGTCCGGCAGGAGCCGCTCGTGGTGCTCGGCCGTGCCGAGGTGCATCACGGCGGACGCGAAGAGCCCCCACTGGACGCCGGCCTTGATCTGGAGCGACGGGTCGGCGACGAGCAGCTCCTCGAAGCCCGCGATCGAGCCGCCGTGGTCGTCCGCTCCTCCCACCGACTTGGGGAAGGCGCGCTGCACGGCGTTCTCCTCGACCAGCACGTGCAGCTGGCGCAGGATCGTGGCCCGGTGCTCGGCCATCGACTGCCCCTCGGTGCGGGTCACCCTGGGGTCCGCCGCGAGGGTGCGGACGTAGAGCCGCCGCTCGGCCCACTTGCCGAGGAGCCGCTCGCTGAGCCCGCTCACGTCGACCTTGGCCGTCGCGAGGTCGATCTCCATGGGGCGCGAGGCCGTGGTGGTCATGTCGTCTCCTTCGAGTGCGCGTCCTTGCGCTGTCGGGGTGATTGCTGGTCTCGCAGCGACGCGGACACGGGTCCGGTCCACAGCCACTGCGTGGTCTGGTCGGCGAGCTCGGCGCGCGTGAGCGGCCCCTCGCCCGTGAGCCACCACTCGCCCACGCCGCGCACGAAGCCGACGGCGCCGGCCGCCCACGCGGCGACCACGTCGGCCTGCGCGGTGGTGAGCGGTGCGTCGGTCTCCGTGCCCGCAGCCCCCGCGAGCACGCGCGCGAACGGCGCGGCGACGAGCCGCGTGATGGCTTCGATGAAGTGCCCCACCTCGCCCGAGGCGTCCTCGCCCACGGGCCGGGTCACGAAGAAGTAGACGTTGGGCGAGTGCTCGACCATCTCGAGGTACACCTCGATCATGGCCCGCAAGCCCGCACGCGGGGTCTCGGCCCCCGTGACGGCGGCGTCGAGCGCGGCGGAGATGTCGGAGATCACGAGCTCCGCGACGGCGATCTGCAGTCCGGTCTTGTCCTCGAAATACCGGTACACGATCGACTTGGACGTCCCGGCGGCGGTGGCGATCTCGTCCATGGACACGTCGGCGCCCCGGTGGTGCACCACTCGCCGCGCGACCTGCGCAAGCTCCGTGCGACGCTGGGCGCGGTGGTCCGCCCACCGGGTGGATCGTCCGTCTGCTGTGACCTGACTCACGAAACTCAGAGTATCAGGTACTGTGGGTGTCAGGTAGCGGTACTCGTGACCGCCGTCCCCGTTCCCAGAGCAACGATGCGAGAGGACCCCCTTCGTGACTTCCGACGTGACCCCCGACCAGTCACCCGAGCCCGAGGTTCCTGCCAAGAAGGCGCCGGCCAAGAAGACCACGGCAAAGAAGACAGCGGCGAAGAAGGCACCGACCAAGGCCGCAGCCAAGAAGTCGCCGACGACGACGGCCGCCCGGGCCGCCGCATCCGCCCAGCCCTCGCCGTCGGGCACGAAGCCCCCCCGCCGCGCCGTGATCCTGGGCGGCAACCGCACCCCCTTCGGCCGCGCGGGCAAGGCGTACGCGAGCGCGAGCAACCAGGACCTGCTCACGGCCGCGATCGACGGGCTCGTGGCGCGCTACGGGCTCGCGGGCGTGCAGCTCGGCGAGGTCGCCGCGGGCGCGGTCCTCAAGCACTCGAAGGACTTCAACCTCACGCGCGAGTCGGTGCTCGGCTCGGCGCTCGACCCGCGCACGCCGGCCTATGACGTCCAGCAGGCGTGCGCCACGGGCCTCGAGGCGTTCGTGACGCTCGCGAACAAGATCCAGCTGGGCCAGACGGACTCGGCGATCGCGGGCGGCGTGGACTCGACGTCGGACGCCCCGATCGCGGTGGGCGACGCGCTGCGCAAGGCCCTCATCAAGCTGTCCTACGCGAAGACGGCCGGGCAGAAGGCGAAGATCCTCGCGAGCATCCGGCCCAAGCACCTGACCCCCGCCCCGCCGCGCGTGGACGAGCCCCGCACGGGCCTGTCGATGGGCGAGCACCAGGCCATCACCACGCTCCAGTGGGGCGTGACCCGCGAGGCGCAGGACGAGCTCGCGCTCGCGTCGCACGTCAACCTCGCGAAGGCGTACGACGACGGCTTCTTCGACGATCTCATCACCCCGTTCCACGGCCTCGCGCGCGACGAGAACCTGCGCGCAGACACGACCCTCGAGAAGCTCGCGACCCTCAAGCCCGTGTTCGGCAAGCGCCTCGAGGGCGAGGCCACCATGACGGCCGGCAACTCGACGCCGCTGTCCGACGGCGCGTCCGCGGTGCTCGTCGCGAGCGAGGACTGGGCCGCAGAGCGCGGCCTCACGCCGCTCGCCGCGTTCGTCGACGCCCAGAGCGCCGCCGTCGACTTCGTGCACGGCACGGACGGCCTCCTCATGGCCCCCGTGTTCGCCGTACCGACGCTGCTGCGCCGCAACAACCTCACGTTCGACGACCTCGACTTCATCGAGATCCACGAGGCCTTCGCCTCGACCGTGCTGTCCGCGCTCGCCGCGTGGGAGTCCGAGGAGTTCGGCCGCGAGCGCCTCGGCCTCGACGGGGCGTTCGGCACGGTGGACCGCGCGAGGCTCAACGTGATCGGCTCCTCGCTCGCGGCGGGCCACCCGTTCGCCGCGACGGGCGGGCGCATCCTCGCCTCGACGGCCAAGCTGCTGGCCCAGCGCAAGGCCGAGACCGGCCGCACGGCCCGCGCCCTCATCTCCGTCTGCGCCGCGGGTGGCCTGGGTGTCGCCGCGATCCTGGAGTCCGCATGAGCGACCGCTACGTCAAGGCCGTGAACTCGGGCTTCACGGCGACGCTCGCCAAGCGGCTCGGGCTGCCCCGCCCCGCCGTGCTGCGCCGCTTCACGCCCGGGGAGCCACTGCTGCGCGGTCCAGTGCTCGTGCTCACCGCCGGCGACGAGACCTCGCGGTCCGACGCCGACGCCCTCGCCTCGACGTTCCTCGACTGGCAGCTCGACGTCCGGCGGTCGTGGGGCGCGGAAGAGGGCAAGGTGTCCGCCGTCGTCGTCGTCCTCACGGGCCTCACGCACCCGGGCGACCTACACGACCCGGTCCTCGGGCTCGGGGGTGTGCTGCGCCAGCTCGCGCCGAACGGGCGCGTCGTGGTGCTCGGCACCGCGCCCGCCGCGGGGGACGAGCCCGCCGTGGCCGCCGCCCGGCAGGGTGTGGACGGGTTCGTGCGCTCGCTCGCCAAGGAGCTGCGCGCGGGCGCCACGGGCAACGCCGTGCTCCTCACGGGCGGGGCGTCCGTCACGGGCGGCTCGGCGCTCGCGGCTGTGCGGTTCTTCCTCTCGACGCGATCCGCGTTCGTGGCGGGGCAGCTGCTCACGGTCGGGTCCGGTCGCGCGGGGTCCGCCGCGAAGGGGGCCGATGGCGCAGGTACGGGTGGCGCAGGTTTCGCTTCGGCAGGGGCCGACGGCGGCCAGCCGGGCGACGCTGCCAGCACAGAGCTCGACGCCGCCTACTGGGACGCCCCCCTCGCGGGCCGCGTGGCCGTGGTCACGGGCGCGGCGCGGGGCATCGGCGCGGCGATCGCGCGCACGCTGCACCGCGACGGCGCGCAGATCATCGCGATCGACGTGCCCGCCGCGGGTGACGCCCTCGCGAAGGTGGCCAACGAGCTGGGCGGCACGGCCCTCCAGCTCGACATCACGGCGCCGGACGCGGGCGAGCGGATCGTCGCGCACGCCCGCGAGCGCTACGGGCGGCTGGACGTGGTGGTCCACAACGCGGGCGTGACGCGCGACAAGCTGCTCGCGAACATGCGCGAGGACCAGTGGGACCTGACCCTGAACGTGAACATCGCCGCGCAGCTGCGCATCAACGAGGCGCTGCTCGCGGCGTGCATCTTCCGTGACTCCCCGCGCATCGTGTCGCTAGCCTCGACGTCAGGCATCGCGGGCAACCGCGGGCAGACCAACTACGCGGCGTCGAAGGGTGGGGTGATCGGCATGGTGCGCGCCACGACGCCGCTCCTCGCGGAGCACGGTGGGACGGCCAACGCCGTCGCGCCCGGGTTCATCGAGACGGACATGACGGCGCGCATCCCGTTCGCGACGCGCGAGGTGGCCCGCCGCCTCAACTCGCTCCAGCAGGGCGGCCAGCCCGTGGACGTGGCCGAGGCCATCGCGTTCCTCGCGTCCCCGGCCGCGGGCGACGTGTCCGGTCAGGTGCTGCGCGTGTGCGGGCAGAACCTGGTGGGCGCATGAGGCACCCCGCGGACCGCCAGGCCGTCGCGCTCCCCGAGATCCCCGGCATGGGTCGCGTGTACGCGCGCACCCTCACGGCGCGGGGCTCGCGGCGGCCCGCGCTCGAGCCGGTCGAGGTGCGGGTGGACGACGTCACGATCGACGCCGAGCACCTCGCCGACTACCAGCGGATCCTCGGCGAGCCCGTCTCCGACGTCGCGCCCGCGGGGTACCTGTTCGTGCTGTCCTTCCCGCTCGCGCTCTCGATCATGACCCGCAAGGGATTCCCGCTGCGGGCGCTCGGCATGGTGCACGTGCGCAACCGGATCGTGCAGAACCACCCCGTGCGGATCGGGGACTCGCTGGGCCTGCGCACGTGGGCGCAGGACCTCCGGGCGCACCGCTCGGGCACCCAGGTGGACCTCGTCACGCAAGCGCTCGACGCCGACGGCGACGTCGCGTGGGAACAGGTCTCGACCTTCCTCGCGAAGGGCGTGCGCCTCGAGGGGATCCCGGCCGCCGACGACGGCGCCCCCCGGGTGGAGTTCTCCGCACCGGTGCCGACGGGTCGTTGGGAGCTGCCCGCGGACACCGGTCGCCGGTACGCCGCGGTGTCCGGGGACCGCAACCCGATCCACCTCAACCCCTTGCTCGCTCGCGTGTTCGGCTTCCAGCGCACCATCGCGCACGGGATGTACACGGCAGCACGTGTGCTGGCCGCCGTCGGCCCCGCTCGTGGTGAGGCGTACGCGTGGGACGTGGACTTCGCGCGGCCCGTACTGCTGCCCGCCACGGTCGCCGTGCGCGCCGCGGAGGCGGACGGGGCCCGAGGCCGCCGCGCGGACGATGCCACCGGAGGTGCGAGCTTCGAGCTGGCCCTGTGGGACCCGCGCTCGGGCAAGCCGCACCTGACAGGCACCCTCACCCGCCTGCCCTCCTGATCCCCCCACCCCACCGCCCCCCGCCCCACCGCGAACTTGCGGTCAGTTGTGCGCGCACAACGTTCCTTGCGGTAGCCAGTGCGCACACAACTCACCGCAAGTCGGGAGTTGTGGGGTGCGGGGTGAGCGGGCGCGGGGCTACTTCTTCTTCTTGGCCTTGATCTTCGAGGTGGACTTCGTGACGACCTTGGCCGTCTTGTAGCCAGCCTTCCTCACCGTCACGCGCACGGAGATCCGCTTGCGAGCGTCCTTGGAGGTCAGCTTGTAGGACTTCTTGGTGGCC
>JAAYZM010000431.1 GCA_012514835.1 Actinomycetales bacterium | reverse complement strand
GACCTCGACGGCCCAGCGGCCCTCGTCGTCGGTGATGGCCTCGCCGGTGAACCCTTTCCCCTCGACCGTGAGCGTCACGCCCGTCGCAGGGTCGCCGTCCGCGGTGCGGATCCGTCCCTGGATGCAGGCGGTGGACGCGTCGGGGACGCACTCGCCCGCGGCGTGCGCGGGCGGAACCCACCAGGCGCACATCACCAGAGCGAGGAACAGGACTACCAGCGTTGCCCGGGCTTGGGCGGGGCGGACCCCGTGCACCGCAGCACCGTGCACCGCAACCTCCTCGTATGGCGGGACCGAGTGCCCCTGTTGGTTTCGAAGTGTCACGCAGACTAGTTGCATTCTGTTTCCGGTGGGTGACAAACGACACGCCCGGCCACATCGCGACCCAATTGAGACGGATCGCCGGACCTGGCTTGCCACGAAGGGTCGTGGGGCACTATCAATGCCCCAGGGGGCGCCTTGTCCACCATCGGACGACGTGTTCTCGAACGGAGGCAGCGTGGCCCGTCCCGGCACCGAGGTGCGGCTGGCCGTACCCGCCGACATCCCCGAGCTCGTCGAGCTGTGCCTCGAGGCGCGCGCCGAGTCCACGGTCGGGTCCCAGCTGTGCACGCCCGACCCGGGGGTGCTCGCGTCCCAGCTCCGGGCGTTCTCGTCGAGCGGGGAGGGGCGCCTCATGGTGGCGCACCACGAGGGTGCGCCCGCGGGGCTCTTGCTCGCTCGGCTCGTGGGCCCCGGTCCCTTCACGGACGAGACGACGCTGCACGTCGAGGCGATCTTCGTGGGGGCGCAGCACCGGCGTCGCGGCGTCGGGCACGCGCTCCTCGCCGAGCTCCTCACCCTCGCCGACGTCGCGGGCGCCCGCTACGTGTACGCGATCCCGCTGCCCGGGGCGCGCGGGATGCAGCGGTTCCTCGCGCGCCTGGGCTTCGCTCCCGCGGCGGCCCACCGGGTGGCGACGGTCGCCTCGCTCCAGCGTCGGCTGTCGGGCGCCGGGCGCTCCTCGGCGCGGGTGCGAGGGCTCGAGAGCCTCATCGCCCGGCGCCGCGTCGCGCGCGAGGAGGCGAGCACGGGCGAGATCGAGGCCGCGCGGGTGCTCGAAGGGGTCACGGACGCGCGCGAGACGGCCGTCTGAAGGGTCAGACCGTCGCGTCGAGCACGACGCACGTGAGGCGAGCGGTGCAGACCCGCCGGCCGTCCTCGTCGGACACCACGATCTCGTAGCTCGCCGTCGTGCGCCCGAGGTGCAGCGCCGTCGCGACGGCGTGCACGGCGCCGCTGCGGACCGCGCGGTGGTGCGTCGCGTTGAGCTCGAGCCCGACGGCGGCCCGCCCCGGCCCGGCGTGCGCGGCGGCCGCGTACGAGCCGAGAGTCTCGGCGAGGGCCGCGGAGGCACCCCCGTGCAGGAGCCCGTACGGCTGGGTGTTCCCGGCCACGGGCATGGACCCGGTGGCGCGCTCGGCGCTCACCTCGAGGACCGTGATGCCGAGGCGGTCGAGGAGCGTTCCCTCGGTGGGGGGCAGGGTGTCGGCCATGGGCGCTAGGTTGGCACGGTGAGCGATGCAAAGCGACCCCGACTCCTCCT
>JAAYZM010000055.1 GCA_012514835.1 Actinomycetales bacterium | reverse complement strand
CTCGCGCGTGTGGCGTGGGGAAGCGCCCGGCGCGGAGATCGACCACCTGTACGGCAAGGGGCTGCCCGGCACCGTCGACTGGACGGGCCTGCACCTGCGCCGCGGGTTCGACGCGATCGCGGCGGGAGCGTGGAGCGCCGCACGGTCCGAGCTGCGCGCGGCGAACGTGCGCATCCGCACCCTCGACGTGGGCGGGTTCGCGCGCTTCACGCTCGCCGCGGAGGCGCTCGCGGCCGCGGCCACGGGCGACCCGGTGGGGGCGCACGCCCTCGCCGCCCAGTCGCGCGAGGCGCCCGTGCGCAGCGGGGGGAGCGTCGAGCCGCAGGTCGAGCTCACCCACGTCGACACGATGATGTGGCTGCGCGACCCGATGGCGCTCACCGCGGCCCTCGATCTCGCGGGCAAGGCGCGCGCCGAGGGGCTGTGGCGCATCGAGCTCGAGGCGCTGCACCGCGCCGTCGTGGTGGACCGCGGGGCCCGCTCCGCCGAGCACCAGGCCGTGCTGCACCGCGTCGAGGCCCTCGCCGAGCACGTCGAGGGCCCACGAGCGAGCTTCTTGCGCGACCACGTGCGTGCCGTCGTCGCCGGGGACGTCGACCTCGCCCGGATCGCGGGCCGCGAGCTCAACCGGGCGGGGCTGTGGCTCCCGCCCGAGGGGCCGCTCGCGAGCCTCACCGCGCGCGAGCAGGAGATCGCCTCGCTCGCCTCGGGCGGCATGACGAGCAGGGCGATCGCCCAGCGCCTGACCCTCTCGGTGCGCACCGTGGACTCGCACCTCGCGCGTGTCTTCGCGAAGCTCGGCGTGCACTCGCGCGAGGACCTCGCCGGCATCCTCCGCTGAGCCCGGCAGTTTGGCCAGCTCCTCTGCGCTGAGCCCGGCAGTTTGGTCCGCACCTCTCCGCCGAAACTGCCGGTCTCAGCGTGACCGAACTGCCGGTTTCAGCGGGGGAGGGTGGGGCGTTCCGGACGTTTCACCGAGGAACGAGGAAAGTTCCACGACGGACTTGCGCAATCGGTTGGCGAGGGTGCAGACTGTTTTCCGACGGTACGCATCGCCTGCCCCCTGCGCGGTGCGTACCGTCTTTTTTCTTGCCCGGACGCGGCGCCCGTCGTCTGGACGACCGAGGACTCGCCCGGCCGGCGCGACACAGGGCCCCGGCGCCGGAAAATCGGGCGAATCGGCCACCGTGAGCCGTGGAAGCGCCTCAGTCCCCGCAGGGCTCGGCGTGGCACGCCGCGCGGCTCGCACGAGGCGCCTACCGTGCAGATGTGAGCCTTTCCATGCGCGCGGGCGGTCCCGAGGGCCCTTCCGGGACCGACGACACCCGGGACGAGGCCGTCGTCGTGAGCGCACCGCACGTGAGCGAGCTCGTCGACGCGACCCTCGTGGACTGGCGCGGCGCCCTCGTGGCGCAGTCCGGCAGCTCGTCCCTCAGCGACATCGAGCTGCTCGGTGACGCGGGCCTCGACTTCTCCGCCGCCCACCCCTCGGGCGTCGCCCAGCTCTTCGCGGGCCGCCCCACCCGCTTGTCCAACCTCGTCCGCGAGGGTGCCGCGCTCTCGACCGCACGCCGCCGCGCCCGCAGCGTGTCGCAGCGCGCCGACGACTACGCCCAGCGCTTCGGCGTCGCCCCCACGTTCCTCGCGATCGGCGTCGCGACGTGGACGGAGCGGGTGCGGGACGAGCCCGAGGAGTCCGACGACGTCGCGGCGCTCGCCGCGGTCACGCAGGTGCCCGACGGCGCCTCGAGCGCCGACGGCGCGCCAGAGACCGCCGCCGCCGACGAGGCCCCCGCCGGCTCCGCTCCCGAGGGAGGACTCACCGAGGGCGCCGACCTCGACGACGACGCTGCCAGCACCCCGCCGTCGGACAGCGCCACCGCCACCGCCGCCAGCATCACCGCCGCCACCGCCACCCGTGGCGCGGACCGCGGCCCCACGACGCGCACGCGCCGCGCTCCCGTCCTGCTGCGCCCCGTGACCCTCGCGCCACGCGGCTCGGGCGGGGCGGACTACGAGCTCGTGCTGACGCCCACGCTCGAGGTGAACCCCGTGCTCGCGCGTGCGCTGCGCGCCCACGGTGGGCTCATCGACCCCGTCGCCCTCGCGCGCGGCGCGTTCACGGGGACCGGCTTCGACCCGCGTCCCGCGCTCGAGCGGCTCGCGCAGCTGGGCCGCGCGGTCCTCGCGGACTTCGAGCTCACGGACGCGATCGTGCTCGGGGTGTTCGGGCACCCCGCCCAGGTGCTGGTCGAGGACCTCGACGAGCTCGCGCCCGGGCTCGCTCGCCACGAGGTGGTCGCCGCGCTCGCCGGCGACCCGCGCTCCCGCTCGGCCCTCGCGCTGCCCATGCCCGAGGCCTTCGTGGGCGACCGCGACCCGGGCGACGAGCGGGGCGTGGGCGACCTCGACCCGGCCCAGCAGCACGCACTCGACGTGGTCGCCACGGGCGCCCACCTCTTCCTCGACGCACCCCCCGGCGCCGACGCGACCACCACGGTCGCCGCGCTCGTGGCCGACGCCGCCGCCACGGGCCGCACGGTCCTCTACGTGCCCGGGCACCGGCGGGCCGCCGTCGCGCTCGGGGAACGGCTCGCCGCGCTCGGGCTCGACGACCTCGTGCTCGACGTCGCCCCCGAGGCCGGGTGGCGCACGGAGGTGTGCCGCCGCCTGCTCGGCGCGATGACCCTCGAGCAGCGCCCCCTCGACGTCACGACCATCACGCGCAAGCGCGAGCAGCTCGTGGCCCGGCGCGAACAGCTGCGCGGCTACGTCGACGCGCTGCACGTCGCGCGCGAACCGTGGGGTTGCTCCGCGTACGACGCCCTCCAGGGCCTCGCGCGCCTCACCGCCCCGCGCCCCGCGCCGCAGACCACCATCCGGCTCACCGCCGACGTCGCCCGGGCGCTCGCGGGCGGGCGTCGCCACGAGGTTGCCGGTGACCTGGTCCGTGCCGCCGAGCTCGGCGCGTTCGAGATCCAGCCCGCCTCGACGCCCTGGTACGGGGCGGACCTCGCGAGCGACGAGGCCGCCGCGGACGCGCTCGAACGGCTCGAGCGGCTCGTCGAGACCGGCATCCCCACGTGGCAGCGGTGCGCCACCGAGGTCGCCGCCCAGACGGGACTCACCCCGGCCACGACCATCGAGGCGTGGGGCGAGCAGCTCGACATGCTCGCGGGCGTGCGCGCCTCGCTCGACACGTTCCAGCCCATCGTCTTCGAGCGCTCTGCCGCGGACCTCGTGGCCGCGACGGCGAGCAAGGAGTGGCGCGAGGAGCGCGACGTCCAGCTCAGCGCGTCCACCCGCCGGCGGCTGCGCAAGCAGGCGAAGGACATGGTGCGGCCCGGGCGCCCCGTCGCGGACCTGCACACCGCGCTCGCGCAGATCCACCGCCAGCGCGAGCTGTGGCAGGCGCACTGCCCCGCGGGCGGGTGGCCGCGCCTCCCTGAGGGCCTCGCGGACATCGAGGCGCAGCACGCCGCGGTACGGGCCGACGTCGATGCCCTCGAGCCGGTGCTCTCCCCGACGCCCGGCGGCGCTGGGCTCGCCTCGCTCACCGCGGAGCAGCTCGCCGAGCGCGCACGCCGGCTGCTCGCGGGGCGCGCGGCGCTCGACGTGCTGCCCGAGCGCAACCGCCTCGTGCGCTCGCTGCTCGACGTGGGGCTCGCCCCGCTGCTCACCGACCTGGTCCAGCGGCGGGTCCCCGCGACCCTCGTTGCCGCGGAGCTCGAGCTCGCGTGGTGGACCGGGGTGTTCGAGGAGATCATGCGCGCCGAGCCGTCCCTCGCGGGCTTCGACGGCGCACGCCTGACCGCCCTCGCCGCGGAGTACCGCGAGCTCGACCTCGAGCACGTCGCCCGGCTCCCCGAGCCCGTGCGTGCCGCCGTGGTGGGCCGGACCCAGGGGGTGCTCCGCACGCACCGCGAGCTCGCCGAGGCGTTGTTCGGCGAGCTGGTCGAGGAGCGCATGGTCTCGCTGCGGGACACCGTCGAGCGCTTCGGCGAGGTGGCCCGCTACCTGCGCCCCGTGATCGCGGCCGCGCCCATGCTCGTGCCCCACCTCGTCCCCGCGGCGCGCACCGTGGACCTGCTCGTCATCGACGCGGCCGATCACCTCGCCCTCGAGGTCGCGCTCCCCGCGATCGGTCGAGCCCGCCAGGTGGTCGTCGTCGGCGACGCGAAGTCCGCGAGCGGGACCGCCGTACGCTCCCTCGCCGGGGTGCTCCCGCACGTCCCCCTGCGCGTGGGGGACACGCGCCGCGACCCGCACCTCACGGCGTTCCTCGCCGCGCACGGTTACGCGGGCGTGCTCGAGCCCGTGCCGCTGCCGCGCGCCGAGCCGCTCGTCGGCTTCGCCGCCGTGGACGGCACCGGGATGCCGGACGCGGACACGGGGGCCGTCGCCTCGACGCGCGCCGAGGTGGAGCACGTGGTCGAGCTCGCGCTCGCGCACGCCGTGACCCGCCCCGAGGAGTCCCTCGCGGTGGTCACCGTCTCCGCCGTGCACGCCGACCGGGTGCGCGACGCCCTCCTGGCCGAGGTGCGCGACAACCCCGCCCTCGCGGCCTTCTTCGACACCGGCCGCGCGGAGCCCTTCGTGGTGACCGACCTGCACGGCGTGGCAGGGCTGCGTCGTGACGCCGTGATCCTGTCCGTCGGCTACGGCCGCACCCCGCACGGTCGCGTGCTCCACCAGCTCGCCCCGCTCACCACGGCGGGCGGTGATGCGCTCTTGCTGTCCGCCCTCGCGGCGACCCGCCACCGCCTCGACGTCGTGAGCGCGTTCCGGGGCACCGACCTCGACCCCGACCGCTTGCGCGGGCCCGGCTCGCGGCTGCTCGCGGACCTGCTCGAGTTCGCCGAGGAGCGCGCAGCGGGCGGGCGGATCGAGGCCGAGCCGCAGCTCGAGATCGGTGACGACGTGGTGGACCGCCTCGTGATCGACCTCGCCGAGCGGCTGTGGCGTGCCGGTCTGTTGGTCGAGGTGGGTCACGGCCTGCCCGGGGGACTGCGGATCCCGCTCGTGGTGGGTCACCGCGAGCTGCCCGACCGCTTCCTCGTGGCCGTCCTCACCGACGACGCCGAGTACGTGGGCGAGCCGAGCGTGCGCGTGCGCGACCG
>JAAYZM010000430.1 GCA_012514835.1 Actinomycetales bacterium | reverse complement strand
GCGGTGACCATGACCCGCGCCCACGCCCGCGCATCCCCTTGCGCATCAGGCGCGACAGGGAACGTTGCGGCGGCGCGCAGAGAGTCAGGCACCCGCACCCCGGGCATAGGGGAGGACAGCGCCCCGGGGGACGCCGTCGTCGGCCCCGTACCCGCACTGTCTCCACGGAACGCCGTCGACGGCCCTGAATCCCCCCGCGCGACGGAAGGCGCCGTCGGCGAACCGGCATCACCACCACAGTCTGCGCTTCGGCCCTCGGTGAAGTCCTCCATCTGGCACCTCCCTCCCACTCAGAAGAAACATATGTACGTATATCCGAAGCCCTGCCGAACCGAGTTCGGAGCGGGACTAACTGGGATGAATCGATCATGTCACGAGCCACTGACATCGTGTCAACACCGGTTCGCTGAGTTCGGCAGCTCGGCCCGAGCTCGGCACTTGCGCACGCGAGATCCCGTCCAAACTGCCTAACTCAGCGCAAGGACGGCTGCCCAAACTGCCGGTCTCAGCGTGAGGGGAACAGCCCGAGCTGCCTATCTCAGCGAAGTAGCAGAGGTCCTACACCCAGCTCGGCAGCCACATGTGCACCTGCCAGAACCGGTACGGCACCACCTGGGCGGTCCAGATCGGGTAGAAGAACACGGACACGGCCACGACGGCGAGCAGGAAGAGCCCCACCCAGAAGAACCCGCGATCTCGGCGCCGAGTCGGGGCGTCGGGCGGCCCGAGCACCTTCGAGATCGCATAGGTGAGCGTGAGGATCACCCAGGGCGTGAACACGATCGCGTAGAACGTGAAGATGGTGCGGTGGGAGTAGGCGAGCCACGGCACCCACCCGGCGACGTACCCGCTGAGCACGGCGAACGCCCGCCAGTCGCGCTTCGCGACGAGGAAGAACAGCGCGACAGGGATGGCGATCGCGGCGCCCCACCAGATGAGCGGGTTGCCGATCGCGAGCACGGCCTGGACGCACTTGTCCCAGCCGCACGCCTCGACGGGGTCGGGGACCTCGTTCCAGAGGAAGGACGTGGGGCGGATCTGCATGATCCACCCGAGGGGGTGCGCCTCGTAGGAGTGGTCCGAGGTGAGGTTGTTGTGGAAGTCCCACATGTCGAGGTGGTACTTCCACCACGAGCGCCAGGCCTCGGGCAGCCACGTGACGCCCTCGCCGGGGTGGTCGGCAGCCCAGTGACGCCCGTACGTGGCCTCGTTGCGGAACCACCCGGTCCAGCTCGCGAGGTACGTCACGAGCACCACGGGGACCATGACGGCGGCGGCGAGCGCCCCGTCCTTGAGGATCCCGGCCCTGAACCATCCCTCGACGCCGGCGCGCCGCCGCGCGGTCACGTCCCACAGCACCGACATCAGCGCGAACACGGCGAAGAAGTAGAGGCCGGACCACTTGGTGCTCACGGCGAGCCCGAGCGCGAGCGCGGCGACGATCCGCCACCACCGGATCCCGAGCGAGGGCCCCCACCGGGAGAGCTCGCCGCTCGCCTCGAGCTGCGCGGCGCAGCGTCGGGCGAGCCGACGTCGGGCTTGTTCGCGGTCGAGCAGGAGCGCCCCGAACGCCGCGAGCACGAAGAACATGAGCGTGTTGTCGAGCAGCGCGGTGCGTGAGTGCACGATCGCCATGCCGTCCACGGCGAACAGCAGCCCCGCGATCACGCCGAGCGTGGTCGAGGCGAACAGCCGCCGCGCGGACCTGGCGAGCATGAGGACGGCGAGCGTCCCGAGGATCGCCGTGGTGATGCGCCACGTCGCCGCGTTCGCGGGCTCACCGAGGTGGAAGCCCAGCGCGATGACCCATTTCCCGATGGGCGGGTGCACCACGTAGTCGCCCGTGGGCAGGAACCCGTCGAGGAGACCGGACTCGAACTCGGGGTTGTACTCGTCCGGCCAGTTCGCGTCGTAGCCCACGCGGAAGTACGTGTAGCCCTGCTTGACGTAGTACGTCTCGTCGAACACGAGCTCTTGCGGCCGGCCCAGGTCGAGGAACCGCACGTACCCCGCGAACGCCGTGACGAGCAGCGGTCCGATCCAGCCCCAGATCCGCGCACGGATCGTCGCGTCGAGCCGGAGCGCGCGCTCGCCGAGCAGACGCCGCAGCAGGTGCTCTTCGGGCGAGGGCGGGGGGACGTCGTCCTCCGGCGGGGCCGTCAGGATGATGCGCTCGGTCTCTTGCGTTCCCGCGTCCGGCGACGGAGGGAAGGAGGGCCACAGGTCGCCGGAGACGCCAGGCGAGGCAGGGGGAACAGGCGAGGCAGCGGGAACGGTCGAGGCGGGGGAGGGGGCCGGCGGCGGAGCATTGCCCGACGGCGCGGAGATGCCCGACGGCGGAGTGTTGCCCGATGCCGCACTGCTGCCCGACGACGGCGTCCCCACGGAACCGCCTGAGCTCCCGGACCCGCCCGAGCTCGCGGACCCGCCCGAGCCACCCGAGTCCGCCGTCCCGTGCGTCCCCAGCACGGACCGCCGCACGGGGGGAGCTGTGGGGTCGTCCTGCCCCGGGGTGGTCGCCACGCGGTCATCGTAGGCCAGGGGGCGTGGCAGGCTGGGCGCGTGGCTGGGCGATTCGTGCTTGCGGCAACTCCCATCGGGAACGACGCCGACGCGTCCCCGCGGCTGCGCGTGCTCCTCGAGCAGGCGGACGTCGTGGCCGCGGAGGACACGCGCCGCACGCGGGCCCTCGCCGCGCGCCTGGGACTGCAGATCTCGGGCCGTCTGCTGAGCCTGCACGAGCACAACGAGGCCGGGCGCCTCGAGGACCTCGTCGAGCAGGTGCGCGGGGGCGCGACGGTGGTGGTGGTGTCGGACGCGGGGATGCCCACGGTCTCGGACCCGGGCTTCCGCGTGGTCGCGAGGGCCGTCGAGGAAGGTCTCGACGTGACGTGTGCCCCTGGCCCGAGCGCCGTGCTCGCCGCACTTGCTCTCTCGGGCCTCGCGACGGACCGCTTCTGCTTCGAGGGCTTCGTGCCGCGCCGCGCGGGCGAACGGTCCCGCACGCTCGGGGCACTCGCGGACGAGCCCCGCACCCTCGTGTTCTTCGAGGCCCCGCACCGCCTCGCCGAGACGCTCGCCGCGATGGCCGAGGCGTTCGGCGGGGACCGGCGGGCGGCGGTGTGCCGCGAGCTGACCAAGACGTACGAAGAGGTGGTCCGCGCGCCCCTCGACGAACTCGTCGAGTGGGCGCAGGGCGAGGTGCGCGGCGAGATCGTCGTCGTCGTCGCGGGAGCGCCCCCGCGCGAGGCGGACCTCGACGCGCTCACGGCTCAGGTGCTCGCGCGGGTCGCCACGGGTGAGCGCCTCAAGGACGCCGTGCGGGACGTCGCGGGGTCGAGCGGTGTGGGCCAGCGCGAGCTCTACGCCGCTGCCCTCGCCGCGCGCGGTTGAGCCGACCGCTCACCCCACGAGGAGCCCCACCGCGATCGCGAGCATCACCACGCACACCACACCGTCGAGCACGCGCCACGCGCGCGGGCTCGCGAAGAACCGCGAGAGCAACCGCGAGCCGAACCCGAGCGCGCTGAACCACGCGATGCTCGCGACGGCCGCGCCCGCCCCGAACGCCCACCGCGTCGCGCCCGGGTACCCGCTCGCGACGGACCCGAGCAGGAACACCGTGTCGAGGTACACGTGCGGGTTCAGCCACGTGAGGGCCACGGCCGTCAGGACCGCCGCGCGCAGCGTCCCGGTCCGCGCCGCGGGGGGAGCGACCAGAGCCGTGTCCGACGACGGCGCCCCCGGGCGTGTGCGCGCGTCGAGCCCGCTGTCCGACGACGCCGCCCCGGGCCCGGCGTGCGCGTCGAGCCCGCCGTCCGCCGTCGGCGACCCGGACCCCGCCACGTCGAGCGCGCTCCCTGACCCGTCCGCCCGCACGGGTGCCCGCAATGCCCGGCGCGCCGCGAGCACCGCGTAGACGAGCAGGAACGCGGCCCCGGCGAACCGGGCAAGGTCGGACGCCCACGGCCAGCGCTCGACGAGCACGCCGAGGCCCGCGACACCGGCGGCGATGAGCACGGCGTCGGACACGGCGCACACCGCGACCACGGCGCCCACGTGCTCGCGCGCGAGCCCTTGGCGCAGCACGAACACGTTCTGCGCGCCGATCGCGATGATGAGGGACGCGCCGAGGCCGAGGCCGGCGAGGGCGGGCGCGAGCAGGTCGATCACGCGAGCGACGCTAGGGCGCGCTCTTGATGAAGTACAGCGAAAGATTCTGAGGGTCGTTAAGTTGTGCTCATGAAGGATCTGCAGCTGGACCAGCTCCGCGCGCTCACCGCCGTGGTCGACGCCGGGAGCTTCGAGAGCGCCGCGACTCGCCTGGGCGTCACGCCGTCTGCCGTGAGCCAACGCATCAAGGCCCTCGAGTCCGCCGTCGGACGCGTCCTCGTGCGCCGCGGGAAGCCCGCCGCCGCGACGGACAGCGGAACCACGCTGCTCCGGCTCGCGCGCCAGCTCGACGTCCTCGCCGCGGAGGCCGCCGAGGAGCTCGATCTCGACCGCGGGGGCCGCGTCGCGATCCCGCTGGTCATCAACGCCGACTCCCTCGCGACGTGGGTGCTCCCCGGCCTCGCCGCGCTCGAGGACGTCACGCTCCAGGTGTTCCGCGAGGACGAGCGGCACTCGACCGCGCTCTTGCGGGACGGCACGGTCATGGCCGCCGTGACCGCGGTGCGCGAACCCGTGCAGGGCTGCGTGTCCCGCCCGCTCGGCGCCATGAGCTACCGCCCCCTGTGCTCGCCAGGCTTCGCGACGCGCTGGTTCCCGGGCGGCGCCCACGCCGAGGCGCTCGCCGCCGCCCCCGTGGTGCAGTTCGACCACAAGGACGCGCTCCAGGACGAGCACCTGAGCGAGCGCGGGGTGGACCCCGCCGGCCCGCCGCGCCACCTCGTGCCGGGTTCCGGGCCCTTCGTCGAGGCCGTGCGGCTCGGCATGGGTTGGGGCATGGTGCCGGACCTGCAGTCCGACGACTTGCGGGCCTCCGGTGAGCTCGTGCCTCTCGACGGCGCGGTGCGGCGCGTCCCGCTGTACTGGCAGCAGTGGTCCCTGCGCTCGGCGGCGCTCGACCGGGTGGCCCGCGCCGTCGAGGACGCGGCGACCACGCTACGGTAGCGGCGCGGCACTCCGGCAGAAGCACCGCGCGGCGGCGGCACCCACGCGACGAATGGTGCACCTCCCGTGCAGGCGGGTGAGAATGGGTGGAGACGATCCTGCGACCTGGAGGTCTTGTGGAACCGATCGAGAGCACTCCCGTGCGCCGCGCCCTGCTCGTGGTGGACGTGCAGCCCACGTTCTGCGAGGGCGGTGCGCTGGGCGTCGAGGGCGGGAACGCCGTCGCGGAGGCGATCGCGCGGTTCGTCGCGGAGCGCCGCGAGGACTACGACGTGATCGTCACGACGCAGGACTGGCACATCGACCCGGGCCACCACTTCTCCGAGACGCCTGACTTCGTGGACACGTGGCCCCCGCACGGCGTCGCGGGGACCGCCGAGGCTGAGCTGCACCCCGCGCTCGCGGACCTGCACCCCGACGCGTCCGTGAAGAAGGGCGCGTACGAGGCCGCCTACTCGGGCTTCGAGGGCACGGACCCGGACGGTCGCTCGCTCGCCGAGATCCTCACGCGTGCGGCCGTCACCGAGGTGGACGTCGTCGGCATCGCCGAGTCGCACTGCGTCAAGGCGACGGCCCTCGACGCGATCGCGCTGGGCCTGTCCGCGCGCGTCTTCACGGACCTCACCGTGCCTGTGAGCCCCGAGCTGGGGGCCGCGGCCCGCGCGGAGCTCCTCGCGTACGGTGCTCGGCTCGAGCCCGCCTTCGCGGCCTGAGGGGTCCGACGGCGGTCCGCGGTCGGGCCGGCCCCGGTGGGGCGGGTCGAGCGCCAGGCGGGCCTGAGGGGCGACCTCCGGGGGCGGCAACACTGGCTCGCGCGCCCCGGACGTGATGGGCTAGGCGGGTGAGCCGACACCGCAGCTGGGCGCTGGGCGCCGTCGTCGTCGTCCTCCTTGCCGCGTGCACGGCCGAGCCCGAGCCGAGCCCTGCGCCCTCGAACCCCGCACCCTCGACCCCGTCCGCCGTCGAGAAGCCGAGCCCGGCCCCGAGCCCTTCCCTCACGCCGTCTCCCGAGCCGTCCCCAGAACCGAGCCGAGAGCCCGAGCCCTCCCCGCAGATCGAGGACATCCCCGAGGTCGAGGTCACGGACGTGAGTGACGTCGTCACGGGCCTCGACGCCCCGTGGGGTGTGGCGTTCCTGCCCGACGGGGCGGCCCTCGTGACAGAG
>JAAYZM010000054.1 GCA_012514835.1 Actinomycetales bacterium | reverse complement strand
CGCCGCGGGTGCGCTCGCCGCGACGTACGGTCCCGGGTGGCGCACGCCCGACCCGCTGTTCCAGTGGAGCATCCAGCCCGCGGCCCGGCGCGCCATGAGGGCCGTCCGTGTCACGCCGGGGCAGATGTCGCTGCTGCAGTGGGAGCGGCACTATGCCCGCGGCGAGGCGCCCGAGGACGGGCCGAGCGAGCTCGCGCGGTTCGCCGCGGCGCACCGGAACGCCCGCACGGTGGGCGTGATCGACCTCGGGTGCGGGGACGGTCGTGACACCCTCACGGTCGCGGGTGAGCTGCCGGCACTGGGCATCGACGGCTCGCGCGCCGCGGTCGAGAAGGCCGAGCGACGCGCGGGGCGCGAGGGGGTGCGGTTCGCACGGGCCGACGTCGGCCACGCGAAGGCCCTGCGCGCCCTCCTCACACCGCTGACGGCACGCGGCCCCGTCCTCGTCTACGCGCGTCGCCTCCTCGACAGCGTCGAGGAGGCCACCGAGGTGGCTCTCGTCCGGACGCTGCGTCGCGTTCTGGCCCCCGGGTCGCTCGTGGTCCTCGAGGTGACGACCCACGAGCGAGAGCCCGGACCGCTCGGGACGCCCCTGCACCGGGCCGTCGCGCCGCGCGAGCTCGTGCGCAGGTGGACCGCGGGCTCGCACCTGGCCCTCGTGACGCTCGAGCACGATGAGACCGCGGGGGTCGCGCGCGTGGTCCTGCGGCGCCGCACCGCCGTGGCGCGCCGTGGTCACGCCCTGCTCGCCCGTGCGCGTCGGGTCCTGCGTGGCATCGCGCGGCGCGCACGGCGTGCGCTCGGTGCGACCTCGCGCGGCTAGGGGCGGATCGCGGCGATCAGGGAGCGCAGCCGCGGGTGGTCGAACAGCTCGTCGAGCAGGATCGTGCGGCCCGAAGAGTCACCCAGCGGGATCTTCCAGTTGGCGTACTCGGTGTCCGTGCCGGGCTGGTTCTGGGCGCGCCGCTCCCCCACGGCGTCCACGAGGGCCACGCCGAACAGCGCCGCGGGCGAGCGCTGCACCAGGCGGTGCATCGCCTCGACCACCTGTCGCTCCGAGGGGTCCGCGCCGAGCAGTCCGCGTTCGCGCAAGATCGCCAGCAGCGCGGCACGCTCACGGCGCGCCTCGGCCCGCACGAGGGGTTCCGGCTCGGTCAGCAGGCCGAGGCTCTCGCGCAGCGTGACGTGTTCCTCCGCCAGGTAGCCCGCCGTCGGGGGCAGGTCGTGCGTCGTGACGGTCGCCAGCGCCAGGCGCCGGTAGTGCTCGGGCGGCAGGATCCCGCCGTCGTCGGACCGCTCGAACCACAGCACCGACGTGCCGAGCACGCCTCGCTCGGCGAGGTAGTCGCGTACCCACGGCTCGACGGTGCCGAGGTCCTCCCCGATCACCACCGCGCCCGCGCGCTGGGCCTCGAGGCACAGGATGCCCACGAGCGCCTCGTGGTCGTAGTAGACGTACACGCCCTCCGTCGCGGGGAAGCCCGCGGGGATCCACCACAAGCGGAACAGGCCGATCACGTGGTCCACGCGCAGCGCGCCCGCGTGGCGCAGCACGGTGCGCAGCATGTCCCGGTACGGCGCGTAGCCGGAGCGGTCGAGCGCGTCAGGCCGCCACGGGGGCTGCGACCAGTTCTGCCCCTGCTGGTTGTACATGTCCGGCGGGGCGCCCACCTCGATGTCGTCCGCGAGCGCGTCGCCGAGCGCCCACGTGTCCGCGCCCTCGGGGTGCACGCCCACGGCGAGGTCGTGCATGATCCCGATCTTCATGCCGCCCTCGCGCGCGGCCCGCTGCGCGGCGCCGAGCTGCTGGTCGGCTACCCACTGGAGCCAGCAGTAGAAGTCCACGCGCTCGGACAGCTCCACGCGCAGCGCGTCCACCTCGGGCGTGCCGAGGCGGGCCTCGACGGGCCACGGGTGACCGTCGAAGTGCTCCTCGAGCGCGCACCACAGGGCGAAGTCCTCGAGACCCTGGCCCTGGTCCGCGCGGAACGCGTCGAGGTGCGCCTGGCGGCCCGCCGAGCGGCCCGCCGCGAACACCGTCTCGAGCGCGGACTTCTTCGCGGTCCACGCCGCGTCCCGGTCGATCGGTCCCGAGTCCTCGTTGAGGGCACGCGCCGGCTCGGACGCCCACTCCACGAGGGAGCGGTCCGCGGCGGTCAGGTACGCCGTCTCGAGGATCTCCTCGACGCGCACGTACAGTGGGTTCACGAAGCGCCGGGTGGTGGGCAGGTAGGGCGAAGGCGTGAGCGGTGCGACGGGCTCGGCCGCGTGGAGCGGGTTGATGAGCAGGAAGTCCGCGCCGTGGCGGCCAGCGAGCCAGCCCAGCTCGGCGAGGTCCGCGAAGTCGCCCACGCCCCACGAGGCCCGCGAGCGCACCGAGTAGAGCTGGGCCATGAAGCCCCAGCTCGAGCGGTCCGCGGTGAGGTGCTCGGGCAGGTCCAGACGGGTGGGGACCACGACGACGGTCGCCCGGGCGCGCGCCGTCGGCCCTTCCGCCTCGAGCTCGTGCCAGCCGAGCGGGAGGTCGTCCGGCAGCTCGAACATCGCGCGGCCCACGAGCCGCCCGTCCACCTCGCGCGGCTCCGTGTAGTGGTCCACCTGCGCGGGGTGGCGCGTACCGCCGCCTGCCTCGGGGTCGAGGCGCAGCGTCAGGGTGACCGGGTCACCGTGGTCCACGTGCACGGGGACGCGCCGCCCGTGCCCCTGCCGCAGCACGAGCGTGGGGGGAAGGACTCGTCGCCACGGGTCCAGCTCGCGGTGCGCGAGCGCAACCTCGACCTTCTCGGGGCTCGAGGCGTCGATGTCGAAGGCCGCGAGCGCCGCGATCACGGTCCGCTCGTCGGTGGGGTGCGTCCCGCCGCCGTAGCCCGTGCGCGAGGGCACGATCCCGTAGGCGTGCGCGAGCGCGTCGAGCCGCTCGCTCGGTTCCTTCCACTCGGTTCCCACCCGTCGATCCTGCCAGAGCGAGCGCCCCCTGGCCGTGGGACTTCACGGCGCGCCCGCGGCGACTACTGTGCACTCATGGACACGTCCTGGCTCGACTCGCTGCTCGAGGACCGCGAGTGGCTCGAGGTGCCGCTGCGCATCCTCCTCACGATCGCCGTCGGGTCGCTCGTGCTGTGGCTCGTGCGCGCGACCATCACGCAGCTGGTGCGCCGCTTCGAACGGGGACGCACGGCGCTGCGTCAGCGGGCCAAGCGGTTCATCGCCCGGCGCGGCAAGTACTCCCCGCCCATGACGGACCCGCTCGTCTCGGCGCGGCGCACGCTGCGCGCCAACACGCTCGCGTCCGTGCTGCGCTCGACGGCCACCGTGGTGGTGATCCTCGTGATCATCACGGTGATCCTGACCATCCTGGACATCAACCTGGCACCGCTGATCGCCTCGGCGGGCGTCGTCGGCGTCGCCCTCGGTTTCGGTGCGCAGACGCTCGTGAAGGACTACCTGTCCGGGGTCGCGATCCTCATCGAGGACCAGTACGGGATCGGTGACGTGATCGACCTCGGGGACGTGTCCGGGACGGTCGAGGAGGTGGGGCTGCGCGTGACCCAGGTGCGGGACTTCCACGGGACGCTGTGGTACCTGCGCAACGGCGAGCTGATGCGCGTGGGCAACCTGACGCAGGGCTGGTCGCGCGCGATCGTCGAGGTGCGGGTGGACCCGGACGAGAACATCGCGAAGGTGCAGGACGCGCTGCGGCTCGCGGCGTCCCGGGTGGCGGAGGACCCCGAGCTGGGGCGGGTCATCATGGGCCCGGCGGACGTGAGCGGGATCGAGGACCTCACGGCGGAGTCCGCGATGCTGCGGATCCTCGCCAAGACGGCGCCTGCCCGGCAGTGGGAGGTGGCCCGGGCCCTGCGCGCGGCCGTGAAGGACGTGTTCGCGGCGGAAGGCATCGCGATGGTGCTGCCCGGGCAGCGCGTGCTGCTGCGCCCGCCCTCGGCGCGTACCGGTGACGCCCGCGCGGACGAGGAAGGGCTGGGCGGCGCGTGAACGCCACCCAGCCCGAGGTGCTGGTCGTGCGAGGTCAGCGAGCCAGGTAGCCGCCGTCGACGGGGATGTAGGAGCCCGTCAGGAAGCTCGCCTGGTCGGAGCTGAGCCATGCGAACGTGTCGCCCACCTCGCGGGGCTCGCCCATGCGGCCGAGCGCGTGCATGCCGGGGAGCTGGACGCGGACGTCCTCGGGGATGTTGTCCTCGAGTCCCGTCTTGATGTAGGCGGGGCCCACCGCGAGCGCGCGGATGTTGTCCGCGCCGTACTCCCACGCGATGGTCTTCATCATGCCGATCACGCCGTGCTTCGCGGCGGAGTAGGGCAGCATGCCCCACAGCCCGCGCTGGCCGGCGATCGACGAGGTCGAGACGATCACGCCACCGCCCGCGCGCTGCATCGCGGGGATCTGGGCCCGGACGCCGTAGAAGACGCCGTCGAGGTCGATGCTGCGCACCTTCTGCCAGTCCTCGAGCGGGAGCTCCGCGGTGCGGACGGCGGGGATGGTGATGCCTGCGTTGTTCGCGGCGATGTCGAGGCGGCCGTGCTCGGCCTCGATGCGGGCCACGAGGTCCACGTGGGCCTGCGCGTCGGTCGTGTCGAGGTGCGCGCTCGTGGCCTTGCCGCCCGCGGCGACGATCTCCTGGGCCACTGCGGCGGCGCCGTCGGTGTTGATGTCCGTGACCACGACGGTGGCGCCCTCGCGGCCGTAGGACTGGGCGATCGCGCGGCCGAGCCCCGCGGCGCCTCCGGTGACGAGTGCGACCTTGCCTTCGAGCAACATGGTGTGTCCCTTCTTCGGTGGTCCGCCTGCCCCCTGCAGCTCACTTCAGTGCGGCTTAGTACAACTTTCAACCAATGAGGGCGTGCGGATATTCCCGAGCACGCCGACGACGGCGGACGGTGGGGCGGACGGGCTCAGCCGAGCCAGTCGAAGAGGGGGTCGCCGACGACGACGTGCGTGCCGGGCGCCGCGATCAGCTCGACCGCCTCCGCCCCCACTCCCAGTGCGAGAACGGGGCACACGGGGCTCCGCCCGCTCGCCAGCACCTGCCCCGGGGACCACGTCACGAGCGAGTCGCCCACGAGCACCTGCTGACCGATCTCGGCGTGCAGAGTAAAGCCCTCTCCCTTGAGCTCGACCGTGTCGAGACCGAGGTGCACGAGCACCGGGCGGTCACGCCGCCCCGCGTCGAGCACCACGGCAGCGTGCGGGTACAGCGAGCCGAGCGTGCCGGCCACGGGGGCGAAGGCATCGAGCTCGGGGACGTCGTCGGGCACCACGGCGAGGCCGGGGCCGAGCATGCGCGTCGCGAACACCTCGTCCGGGACGTCGTCGAGCGCCACCACCGTGCCGGGCACGGGAGCGCGGACCAGACCCACGGCTCAGCGCAGCTCGTGCATCTGCGCGGCGAGGTCGTCCGCCTCGGGACCCACGATCACCTGGACCACCCGGCCCGAGCGCACCACGCCAAAAGCGCCGGTGGCGCGCAGACCCTCCTCGTTGACGAGGGCGGGGTCGCTCACCTCGACACGCAACCGCGTGATGCACGGCTCGAGGTCGACGACGTTCGCGTCGCCACCGAGAGCCGCGAGGATCTGCTCAGCCTTGCTCATCACACACTCCACCTCGTCCGACCGGCCTGCGCGTGACCGGCTACCTCCTCCAGCGTAGTCCGCGCACGCCCGCCGCGGGCACCTATGCTCGGGTCAGGTCGGGTCAGGTCACGATGAAGGGACACCATGGCGCACGGGAACGTCCGCACCCTCCACGGCATCCCCGTGAGCGGGGGTCGCGCCGTCGGCCCCGTGGTCCTCCTCCCCCCGCCCGTCGCGGAACCGCCTGCCGGGGTCCGCCTCGCTCCCGGCACCGACGTCGAGGAAGCCGTCGCGCGCATCGCGCAGGCTTCGACCACCGTGCAGAACGAGCTCACGGCCGCGGCCGAGCTCGCGCAGGGCGAGGCGAGCGACGTGCTCGCCGCGACGGCCGCGATGGCCGGTGACCCCACGCTCGTGGCGGACGCCGAGCAGCGGGTGCGCGCCGAGCTCCTGGTGCCCGAGCGCGCCGTGTGGGAGGCGGCCGAGGTGGTCACGCGGCAGTTCGTGGAGATCGGCGGCTACCTCGCCGAGCGCACGAGCGACGTGGCGGACGTGCGCGACAGGATCGTCGCCGCCCTCCTGGGCCGCCCCGCGCCCGGCGTCCCCGTGCGCGCCGAGCCGTTCGTGCTCGTGGCCGACGACGTCCCGCCCGCCGTCGCCGCGCGGCTCGACCCCGCGCACGTGATCGCCCTCGTGACGCAGTCCGGCGGGCCCACCGCCCACACCGCGATCCTCGCGCGCGCCCTCGGCATCCCCGCCGTCGTCGCGACGCGCGGGCTGCTGCGGGCCGTGGCAGACGACGACGTCGTGCTCGTGGACGGCTCCCTCGGGACCGTCCGCCTCGACCCCGGGGTGGACGACATCGCGGAGGCGATCGCCAGCTCGCGCCGCCCAGCAACGTTCGACGGGGACGGCCGCACGGCCGACGGCCACCCCGTGGCGCTCCTCGCGAACGTGTCCGACGCGCGCGACGCCGCATCCGCCGCGACCGCCGGAGCCCAGGGCATCGGGCTCTTCCGCACCGAGTTCTGCTTCCTCGACCGCGAGACCCCGCCCTCGCTCGACGAGCAGATCGAGGCGTACCGGGCCGTGCTGAGCCACTTCCCCGGCAAGCGCGTCGTGGTCCGCACGCTCGACGCGGGCGCGGACAAGCCCCTCGCGTTCCTCACCGACGTCTCCGAGGCCAACCCCGCCCTCGGGGTGCGCGGCCTGCGGACGGCCGTGAGCCACCCCGACGTGCTCGAGACCCAGCTCGAGGCGATCGCGCGCGCCGCCGAGGCCGAGCGCGCCGACGCGTGGGTCATGGCACCGATGGTCGCGACCGTCGACGAGACCGCGGACTTCGTCGAGCTCGCCGCCCGCCACCGGCTCGCGACCGCGGGCGTCATGGTCGAGGTCCCGAGCGCCGCCCTGCTCTCCGGGCAGATCCTCGCGCACGCCGCGTTCGCGTCGATCGGCACCAACGACCTCACGCAGTACGCCATGGCCGCGGACCGCCAGCTCTCCTCGCTCGCCGAGCTCGCCGACCCGTGGCAGCCCGCGCTCCTCCACCTCGTCTCCGCGACGTGCCGGGGCGGCGAGGTCCAGGGCCGCCCCGTGGGCGTGTGCGGCGAGGCGGCGGCCGACCCGGCGCTCGCCGTCGTGCTCGTGGGCCTCGGCGTGAGCTCGCTGTCGATGACCCCGGCCGCGCTGCCCGACGTCGCCACGATGCTCGCCCGCGTCACCCGTGCCGAGGCCGTGCGCCTGGCCCGGCTCGCGCTCAACGCGCCCACGGCGGGCGACGCGCGGGCCGTGGTGCTCGGCGAGCTCACCCGCTGACGGAGCCTGACGGCACCACGCCGCCGCGGTGGGAGGATGGAACGCGTGACTGAGACGTTCTACGAGTCCGTGGGCGGGCGCGAGACCTTCCGCGGGATCGTCGCCCGCTTCTACGAAGGCGTGGCCGACGACGACGTGCTGCGGCCCATGTACCCCGAGATGGACCTCGAGCCCGCCGCCGACCGCCTCGCGATGTTCCTCGAGCAGTACTGGGGTGGTCCCACCACGTACTCCGAGCAGCGCGGCCACCCGCGGCTGCGCATGCGCCACGCGCCGTACCACGTGAACCCCGACGCACGGGACCGGTGGCTCGCGCACATGAAGGTGGCCGTCCAGGAGGCCGGGCTCGCGCCGCTCCACGAGGCCCAGCTGTGGGACTATCTCGAACGGGCCGCCCACTCGCTCATCAACACGTTCGAGGACACCCCGTGACCGAGCCGGATGCGCCCGGGGCGGGCGGCTCGCCGTCGGACATCCCGCCGTCGGACACCTCCCCCCTGGCCCCTGCGCCGTCGGACCCCGTCGCGGCGCTCCTTGCCGCGCTCGACCTCGCGCAAGAAGGCCCCGACACGTTCACGGGCGGCTCGCTGCCGCAGCTCAACGGGCGCGTGTTCGGCGGGCAGGTGCTCGCGCAGTCGATCCTCGCCGCGGGGCGCACGCTCGAGGACGCGCGGCTCCCCCACTCGATGCACGGCTACTTCTTGCGGCCCGGACGGCTCGACGAGCCCATCACGTTCCAGGTCGAGCGGCTGCGGGACGGGCGGTCGTTCTCCGCGCGGCGCACGCACGCGATCCAGGGCGGCAAGCCGATCCTGTCGATGATCGCCTCGTTCCAGGAAGAGCAGCCCGGCATCGAGTTCGCCGAGGCGATGCCGGACGTGCCCGCCCCGGACGAGGTGACGTCCGCGCACGAGGAGCTCGG
>JAAYZM010000429.1 GCA_012514835.1 Actinomycetales bacterium | reverse complement strand
GTGCTGCCCGACCCGGAGAACGGGGTCGAGTTCTTCTTCCTGCGCCCGCGCGACATCGCGGTGTACGTCGGCGCGGGCACCGTGGACGTGGGCATCACGGGCCGTGACCTGCTGCTCGACTCGGGATCGCACGCCGTCGAGCACCTCCCGCTCGGCTTCGGACGCTCGACCTTCCACTTCGCTGGCCCTGCAGGTCAGATGACGTCCCACGAGGACGTCTCGGGCAAGCGGATCGCCACGAGCTACGAGATCCTCGTCGAGAACTACCTCGCCGAGCGCGGGATCGTCCACACGGGCATCGTGCGCCTCGACGGTGCCGTCGAGACGGCCATCCGGCTCGGCGTCGCGGACGTCGTGGCGGACGTGGTCGAGACGGGCACCACGCTGCGCGCCGCGGGCCTCGAGGTGTTCGGGGAGCCGATCCTGCGCTCCGAGGCCGTCCTCATCCGCCGCACGGGCGAGAACCAGCCCGAGGGGCTCGACGTGCTCGCCCGGCGCCTCCAGGGTGTCCTCACGGCCCGCCAGTACGTCCTCATGGACTATGACGTGCCGCTCGACCTCGTGGACAAGGCCGTCGCCGTGACCCCCGGGCTCGAGTCGCCCACGGTGTCGCCGCTGCACGACAAGGACTGGGCGGCCGTGCGCGTCATGGTGCGCCGCGAGGAGACCAACAAGGTCATGGACGCCCTCTACGAGGTCGGTGCGCGCGCGATCCTCGTCACCTCGATCCACGCGTCGCGCCTGTGACGGTGTGGTCATGAACGAGCTGTACGCCCCGTTCCGTCCCCGGCTGGCCCGGGTCGTGACCCTCGTGGTGGGCGCTCTGCTCGCCGTGGGGACCGTGGCGCTCGTCGCGGTGCTGCCGCAGTTCTACGAGCGCTCGGTGGTGCTCGACCTCGTGGGCATCTCGCTCGTGGGCCTCTTCGGGGTCTGGTTCTGCTGGCGCCAGGCGACCGTCGTCGCCGTCCCGGACGAGCGCGGCCTGACCGTCCGAAACCTCGTGGTGTCCCGGCGCCTCGAGTGGGCCGAGATCGTCCTCGTGCGATTCGGGCAGGGCCGCGCGTGGGCGCAGCTCGACCTGTCCGACGGCGACACCCTCGCGGTGATGGGCATCCAGCGCTCCGACGGTGAGCGGGCGACCCGCGAGGCCGCCCGGCTCGCGGCCCTCGTCCAGGCGCACGGCGCGTCTGACTCGCCGGGCGACCCGGCGCAGGCCTGAATCTGGTTCGCGCGAGTGCGAGTGCCCGCCTAGGGTGGACCCCGGTCCCGACCCCGCGCGAAGGAAGCCCATGCCCGCTCTCGAGATCGACCGGCTCTCCAAGTCCTACGGCACGGTGCAAGCCCTGCGCGACCTCACCTTTGATGTCCACGCGGGGGAGATCTTCGGCTTCGTCGGCTCGAACGGCGCGGGCAAGACCACGGCGATGCGCATCATGCTCGGCGTGCTCGCGGCGGACGCGGGCGAGGTGCGGTGGGACGGCAAGAAGCTCGACCTCGAGGCCCGCCGCAAGGTGGGCTACATGCCCGAGGAGCGCGGCCTGTACCCGAAGATGAAGGTGGCCGACCAGCTCGTGTTCTTCGCCGAGCTGCACGGCATGACGAAGGCCGACGCCCGCGCCGCCGTCGAGCGCTGGACGGACCGTCTGGGGGTGGGCCCTCGCCGCGGGGACGCCGTCGAGAAGCTCTCGCTCGGGAACCAGCAGCGTGTCCAGCTCTCCGCCGCGCTGGTCCACGACCCCCTCGTGCTCGTGCTCGACGAGCCGTTCTCCGGGCTCGACCCCGTGGCCGTGGACGTCATGAGCGACGTGCTGCGCGAGCGCGCCGCCGCCGGGGTCCCCGTGATCTTCTCCTCCCACCAGCTCGACCTCGTCGAGCGGCTGTGCGACCGCGTGGGGATCGTCCGCGCCGGGTCCATGGTCGCGACGGGGACCATCGACGAGCTGCGCGCCACGGGGGAGGCCCCGTGGCTGCTCGCGTGGACCGAGCGCACGGACCCCGACGCGGTCCGTGCGGCGCTCGCCGCGGTGCCGGGGGTGACGACGACGGCGGTCCCCGGGCGCACCGACGCCGCGCACGTACTCGCCTCGACGCCCGGTGCGGAGCAGGCCGCCCTGCGCGCCGCCCTCGCCGTGGGTGACGTCGCTCGGTTCGCCCCCGACCTGCCCTCGCTCGCGGACCTGTTCCGGGACGTGGTCAGCGAGGACGACGCGGCATCGGCCGAGGGGAGCGCCGCATGAGCCCCCGCGGCCCGGTCATGCTCGTGGCGCGCCGCGAGTTCGCGACGCGCATGGTCACGAAGTCCAACGTCATCTCGATGGTCATCATGGTCGTGGCGATCATCGTGCTCGGCGTGGTGGGCAAGCTGCTCCTCACCGACGACGGCGCTCCCCAGGCGATGCGCCTCGCCGTGGCACCGAGCACGTCGGAGCTCGCGGCGCACCTCGAGGTGCCCGCCGCTCCCGAGGGCGGTGGGATCACGGTCGAGGAGCTCCAGGAGTCCGCCGCGCACGCCGCGCTGCAGGACGAGGACTCGGACCCGCGCCTCGAGGCGTGGATCACGGGGGATGCGGCCGCCCCGACCGTCGTGTTCGAGCAAGATCCCGACCCCGCGGTCCTCGCGCTCGTCGAGCAGGCCGCTCGCGACGTGGCCACGGCCCGTGCCGTGACTCAGCTGGGCGGGGATCCCGCCGTCGTGCACGCCGCAGTCGCGGCCGTGACGGTGAGCGTGGACCAGGTGGTCGAGCCCGAGGGCGACTTCGACGGCGGGCAGTGGGGCGTCGCCGTGACGATCATCTCCCTGCTGCTGTTCGCGCTGATCGGCTCGGGCTCGATGATCGCGATGGGCGTGGTCGAGGAGAAGACCTCGCGCGTGGTCGAGCTGCTGCTGTCCACGATCCGGCCCGGTCAGCTCCTCGCGGGCAAGATCCTCGGGATCGGCGCGTACGGGCTGTTCCAGATGGTGGTGCTCGGCGGCGCGCTCGTGGGCGTGGTGAGCGCGCTCGGGCTCTTCCCCGACCTCGACGTGGACCTCGGTGCCGCGTTCGCGCTGATGATCGTGTGGTTCTTGCTCGGCTTCGGCGTGTTCGCCCTGCTGTTCGGCGGGTTCGCGGCGCTCGTGTCCCGCCAGGAGGACATCGGCTCGGTCACGACGCCGCTCATGTTCGCGCTGTTCGTGCCGTACTACGCGACGATGTTCCTGGTCCCGTTCCAGCCCGACTCGACGCTCACCAAGGTGCTCTCGCAGATCCCGCTCTTCGCACCGTTCCTCATGCCCACCCGGGCGGCCGCGGGCGTGCTCGACCCGTGGGAGATGCCGCTCGCGCTCGCCCTGACCGCGGCGACGATCCCGCTCCTCGTGTGGGTGTCCGCGCGCGTCTACCGGCGTGCCGTGCTGCACACCGGCGGGCGGATGAAGCTGTCCGAGGCACTCAGCTCCAGCAAGGGCTGAGCCTCACGGCTTCCTGACCCCTCAACCGGCCGCGAGCGCTCCCGCGTGCACGCCGGCCGCGGCCGAGGCGAGGAACGCCGCGGGGTCGTCCTCGAGCGTGCGGCCCATCGTGGACAGCCGCACGGGGGTGGTGGACAGGGCCGTCAGGAGCTCGGCGTCGGCGGCGACCTCGACCAAGCGGTGGCGGCCCACGGGTTCGACGAGCGAGGAGGCCTGCTGACGCACCCGTGCGCCGAGTGCCGCGAGGGATCCTGGTTCGAGCGGGGGGACGCCGTCGTCGTCGGGCACCCCGAGGAGCGGTCCGACGCCAAAGTCGGGCACCACCACGTCCGCGGGCACGAGCGCGACGCGGCCGTAGGCCGTGAGCGAGTGGTGCGAGACGCCGAGGTGACGTTCACGCGCGTCCGCGCCCGAGACGCGCAGAGCGGCGACGGGGCGTCCGATCAAGGTTCCCGCGGCGTTGACGGCTTCGCCCGCCGCGACGCCCGAGAAACCCCAGCGCGTGCCCGTACCGAGATTTCCAGGTCCCTGCGCCACGACCGTCACGTCCGCGGACGCGACGAGCCGCGCCGCGAGGAGTCCCGTGTGGACCGTGACGGCCTCGAGGTCTCCGCCGTAGGCCTGGCCCACCGTGACGCACGCCTCGAGCCAGCCCGCGCCGCGCAGCCCGGTGACCGTGCGCGAGAACGCCGCGGGCAGAGCGCCGCCGTCGAGCATGAGGTACGCGACGCGGGGGAGCGGGCGGCCCGCGCGCAGGGCCGCGTGGCGGATGCCCGCGACGATCGCGGGGACGGCCGAGTGGAGGTCGGCGACGACGACGGGCATCCCTGCGAGGTCGTCCGCGTCGCGCAGCACCTCGTGGTGCGCTGACTCTTGGTCGTCCACGCCCAGCACGAGCTGCTGCAGGGGCGTGTAGCGCGCCTTGACGAGGTGCCCTGGCGCCGACGGCGGGTCGCCGGGCAGATCGTCCGGAGCGACGACGACGAACGCGTAACCTCCCGTGCCGAGCCCGCGGTCGAGCGGAGCCGTGGTCACCAGGACGCGTTGACCGGGCCGCGGCTCACCAGAGACCGCCCGGTAGGCGAGCGCGCGCAGCACCTCGCCGTCGGACACCCTGACGCTCAGCTCGACCGCCCCGTCCCATGCCGGACCGAGCGACTCCACGACCCCTTCGCGCCACGTGATCATGACTCCACGCTATCGGCCGCTACCGTGGGACCGTGGCCGACGACATCACACCAGCCGAGCGGCTGCTCAACCTCGTCATCGCGCTGCTCAACACGAGCTCGCGCATGACGAAGGAGCAGGTCCGCTCGAGCGTCGCGGGGTACGAGACCGAGTCGACCGAGGCCTTCGAGCGCAAGTTCGAGCGCGACAAGGACGCCTTGCGGGACCTCGGGATCCCGATCGTCACGGTGCAGGCCGACGGGCGCTCGGACGAGATCGGGTACCGGATCGATCCCGACGCGTACACGCTCGGTGACCTCGAGCTGAGCCCCGCCGAGCTCGCCGTGCTGTCGCTCGCGAGCGGGTTCTGGCGCGACGCCGCCCTCGCGAAGGACGCGGACCGGGCGCTCACGAAGCTGCGCGCCGTCGCGGAGGGTTCCGCGGCGGACGACCTCGCGGTCGGGCTCGTCCCGCGGGTCCAGCCGGCCGGGCAGGGCGTGCCGGTGCTCCTCGACGCGATCCTCGAGCGGCGGGCGGTGCGGTTCACGTACCGCGCCGCCTACACGGGCGAGGTCACGGAGCGTGAGATCGAGCCGTGGCGCGTGCGCACCCGGGGCGCGGGGTGGTACCTGTACGGCTTCGACCGCGGGCGGGGCGAGCCGCGCTCGTTCCGGCTCAACCGCGTGCTGTCCCGCGTCAAAGCCGTGGGTCCCGCCGGGGTGTACGAGATCCCCGCAGACGCGCTGGACCGGATGGACGGCAGCGACCGGGAGTCGCGACCCGAGCGCGAGGCCGTGCTCGCCGTGCTGCCCGAGCGGGCCGTCGCGCTGCGGCTGCGGGCCCTCGAGCCGCGCACCGAGGACGAGGGGCTGCACCCGGACCGCGACGTGCTGCGCGTGCCGTTCCGCTCGACCATGGAGCTCGGCTACGAGATCGCCGGGTACGGTCCCGCCGTGCTGGTGCTCGACCCGCCCGAGCTGCGCGAGGTGGTCCTCACCCGGCTGCGCGCGGCGGCCGCCCTCGCGGAAGGAGCCGCCCGTGGCTGAGCACTCGACCGACCGGCTCGTGCGCATGCTCGGCATGGTCGCCTACCTCGACCGCAACGAGCGCGTCCCCGTGCCCGAGCTCGCCCGGCACTTCGGGGTCAGCGAGGCGCAGATCGTCCAGGACGTCGAGCTGCTGTGGGTCTCCGGCACGCCCGGGTACGCGCCCGACGACCTCATCGACTTCGACTACGACCAGTTCGAGCGCGGCATCATCTCCGTCACGGCGGACCGCGGGATGCGCCGACCGCTGCGGCTCGGCGCGCGCGAGGCGATCGTGCTGCTCTCCGCGCTCGAGGCCGTGCGCGAGGTGCTCGGCTCGGGCATCTCGCCCGCCGCGACCGCGGTGCTCGAGCGCGCGATGACCAAGCTCCGGGCCGCGACCGGCGACGCGAGCGGCGCGCTCGACGTCCACCTGCCCGTGGGTGGCGACGAGTCCGTGCGCGCCGCCGTGGGCACCGCACTCACGAGCGGGCGGCGCCTGCGCATGCGGTACGTCAACTCCGACGACGTCTCGAGCGAGCGCGACGTGGACCCCGTGCGGGTGTTCACGGACCAGGGCGTGACGTACCTGCAGGGCTGGTGCCACCGCGCGCACGGCGAGCGCACGTTCCGGCTCGACCGGGTGCTCGCCGCGACGGTGCTCGACGTGCCCGTCGAGGAACGCCCCGCGCCCGCGGACGAGCCCGAGTCCTTCCGGCCCGCCCCGGGCGACGCGCTCGTGACGCTCGAGCTCGCCCCGGGCGCGCGCTGGCTCGCCGAGCAAGTGCCGGTCGAGTCCGTCGAGGACCTCGAAGACGGTGCCGTGCGCGTGTCGCTGCGCATCGGGGACCCCGCGTGGTTGCGGGCACTGCTGCTGCGCGAGGCGGGCAACATCCGCGCTGTCTCGCCGTCGTCGGCGGCCCTCCCCGCCGCAACCGCCGCCCAGGCAACCCTCGATGCCTACACCCACCTCACCCCCACCAACTGACCCCACCCACCCCGCCGCCCGCCACCCCGCGAGGTAGTGAACTTCTCGCGAGGTAGTGACTTTTTCGTCACTACCTCGCGCAGAGTTCACTACCTCGGCAGGGGGCAGCGGGCAGGGGACTTGGGGGCAGGGGACCTGGGGCTGGGTGGGGTCGGTAGGGTGGGGGCGTGCTGTGGTTCAGCGTGTGGACGGTGCTCGTGGCCGGGACGCTCGTCGGGGCGTTCTTCCTCGGGCGCGACGTGCTGCGCCGCGGCGGTCGCCTCATGACGGCGCTCGAGGAGGCCAGCGGGGTGGTCGCGACGCTCGAGTCGAAGGTCGCCGAGCTCGACTCGCTGCGCACCGAGCCCAAGCCGTACGCCCCCGACGCGGCGACGGCCCGCAAGCGCCGCGAGGAGCTGCGCGAGCTGGGCGAGGAACGTGCGCGGAAGCGCCACGAGAAGCGGCTCGCGACGATCGAGTCCTGGCGCCAGCTCACACGCTGAAGTTGCCCGAGGACGTGCCACGAGCGAACCCCGCACGCCGCTATGGTGGAACCTCACCGTCGAGAAGGGTCATGAATGCTGGGAAACCTGAGGGGCTGGGAGTGGCTCATCCTCCTGCTCATCGTCCTGCTGCTGTTCGGCGCCCGGAAGCTCCCTGACCTCGCGCGCGGAGTCGGCAAGTCGCTGAAGATCTTCAAGTCCGAGGTCAAGGACCTCAAGGACGACGACGCTCCCGCCGCGGCCACGAGCACTCCTGACACCCCCGACGCCGCCGAGCAGTCCACCCCGGACACCGCGACCGACGGTGAGCCCAAGCAACCCTGAGACGGCTCGCGCCCCCCGCCGACGCTCCCGCGACCCCGAGGGGCGGATGCCGTTGCGCGAGCACCTGCGCGAGGCCCGTCGCCGCATCATGTGGGTCATGGCGGGGCTCGCCGTCGGGACGGTGGTGGGCTGGGTCCTCTACCCGCGGATCTTCGCGGCCCTGCAGGAGCCCGTCACACGCGTCTCGGCGGCGGGCCAGCTCGAGATCGCCCTCAACTTCGACGGCGTCGCGACGGCCCTCGACATGCAGATCAAGGTCTCGCTGTTCGCTGCCGTGATCCTCACGAGCCCGTGGTGGATGTTCCAGCTGTGGGCGTTCATCACGCCGGGCCTCACGCGCCGTGAGCGCTGGTACACGGTGGGCTTCCTCGCGACGGGTGTGCCGCTGTTCCTCGCGGGCGCGGGGCTCGCGTGGTGGATCATGCCGCAGGCAGTGGGGATCCTCACGGGGTTCACGCCCGAGAACGCGATCAACCTCATCACGGCCCAGCTCTACCTGACGTTCATCATGCGCATGACCCTCGCGTTCGGGCTCGCGTTCCTGCTGCCCGTGGTCATGGTGGGCCTCAACCTCACGGGGATGGTCACCGCGCGCGCGTGGTTCTCGGGGTGGCGGTGGGCCGTGCTGCTCGCGTTCGTGTTCGCGGCGGTCGCGACGCCCACGGCGGACGCGATCTCGATGTTCGCCCTCGCGATCCCGATCTGCGGGTTGTACTTCGCGGCCGTGGGTGTGTGTGCGCTGCACGACAGGCGCGCGGCGCGCCGCGCCCAGAAGGCCGAGGCGGCACTTCCGGGCGGCGGAGGCTTGTCCGACGGCGAGGAGGCGGGCGCATGAGTACGTTCGGCGTGGTCGTGAACCCCACCTCGGGGCTCGGCCGCGGTCGCAGCGTGGGGGAGCAGACCGTCGCGGCGCTGCGCGAGCGGGGTCACGAGGTGGTGGACCTGTCCCGTGACTCCGCCGACGAGGCGCGCGCGGCCGCCCGGCGTGCCGTGGCACAGGGCCTCGACGCGCTCGTGGTGGTGGGTGGCGACGGGATCGTAAACCTCGGGGTCAACGTGGTGGCGGAGACGGACGTCCCGCTCGGGATCGTGGCCGCGGGCACGGGCAACGACGTGGCACGTTCGCTCGACCTGCCGCGCCACGACGTCCCGCACGCCGTGGACGCGATGCTTGCGGCCCTCGAGAGGGGGCCACGGCGCGTGGACCTCGTGAGCGTGGGACCGCCGGCGTACGCGGCGCGCAAGTGGTTCGTGGGCGTGCTCTCGTGCGGCTTCGACGCGGCCGTGAACGCGCGTGCCAACCGGTTGTCGTGGCCCCGGGGCGCCCTCAAGTACTGGGTGGCGATCCTGCTCGAGCTGGGCGCCTACAAGCCGTACGGCTACAAGGTCACGGCGGACGACGCGACGTGGGAGTCGCAAGGCACGCTCGTGGCGGTGGGCAACTCCTCGCAGTTCGGGGGCGGCATCAAGATCACCCCGGACGCACGCCTCGACAACGGGGTGCTGCACGTCCTGACGGCCTCGGGGCTGACTCGCCGGGGGATCCTCAAGGTGCTTCCGCTCGTCAAGGCGGGGCGGCACCTGGGTCATCCCGCGTGCCAGGTGTTCGAGACGACGTCGGTGCTGATCGAGCCCGTGACGAGGCTCGGCCAGGCACCCCCCGAGGCGTTCGCTGACGGCGAACACGTGGGTCCGCTCCCGTTGCGGGCGCAGATCCACCCGGGGATCCTGAGAGTCCTGGCCTGAGGAGGACGGTGCCCGACGACGACGGCCCGCAGCTGCGTGAGTTCCGCGCCCTGTTCGGGTTCCCCCTCGACGACTTCCAGGTCGAGGCGTGCCGCGAGCTCGAGCTCGGCCGGGGTGTCCTCGTGGCGGCCCCCACGGGCGCCGGGAAGACGGTGGTGGGGGAGTTCGCCGTCCACCTCGCGATCACGGGCGGACGCAAGGCGTTCTACACCACGCCCATCAAGGCTCTGAGCAACCAGAAGTACGCGGACCTCGTGCGCCGCTACGGCGAGGACCGCGTGGGCCTCCTCACCGGGGACTCCTCGGTGAACTCCGAGGCGCCGGTCGTGGTGATGACCACCGAGGTGCTGCGCAACATGCTCTACGCGGGCTCCCTGACGCTCACGGGGCTCGGCTACGTGGTGATGGACGAGGTGAACTACCTTGCCGACCGCTTCCGCGGGCCCGTGTGGGAAGAGGTGATCCTGCACCTCGCGATGGACGTCCAGCTCGTCTCGCTCTCGGCCACCGTGTCGAACGCCGAGGAGTTCGGCGACT
>JAAYZM010000428.1 GCA_012514835.1 Actinomycetales bacterium | reverse complement strand
TCGCCTACAACGTCGCGGCGATCCCGCTCGCGGCGCTCGGGCTGCTCAACCCGATGATCGCGGGCGCGGCCATGGCGTTCAGCTCGGTCCTCGTGGTGGCGAACTCCCTCCGCCTGCGCCGCTTCGACTGACCCCTGCCGCACCCCCCGTTGCGGAACACCACGCAACTCCGCGGGACGTCAGCGTCACGAAATGCCCCTTGCGGAACACCACGGGACAGTGGTGTTCCGCAACGTGCGGTGACCCGCGCCCGGGGGCTGGTGGTCGGGGGGACTTGCGCGGGAAGATGCTCGCGTGCGGGGGGCACGAGGACGAGGGGGTCGTGATGCGGGTGCGGATGTGGGGACTGGTCGTCGCCGGGGCGATCACGCTGGCCGGGTGCACGGCGGGCAGCGGAGGCCCGGTCAGCTTCGGCTGGTTTGCCGCCGGCAGCGCCGCGTGCGCCGCCCCCTCGATCTGGCTCGAGAGTACGGAGGCCGCGCCCGGTGACACGGTCGAAGTCCTCGTGAGCGGGGCGATCGCGGACTGCTCCGACCAGGGCGAAGGTCTCTCCCCGGCACTCGACTCCGTCACGCTGCTGCTCTCCGTAGGCGAGCAGAAGTTCGAGCTGGGCACGTTCGACGTCGCCGACGACGGTTTCGCCCGGATCGCCGTCGTCGTCCCCGACGCCGCACCCCGGGGAGAGGCGACCGTGACGAGCCCGGACCTGCCCAGTGCGGACTCGGCCCCCTTCACGATCACCGACTAGCTCACTGCATCGGGCTCGCACAGGGCCGGCCAGCCAGCCCTAGCCACGTTGCGGAACACCGTTGTCCCGTGGTGTTCCGCAAGGGGCACTTTGCGACCGTGGTGTTCCGCAGAGTTGCGTGGCGTTCCGCAATGGGGAGTGAGCGGGCGTGGTGTTCCGCAACGGGGGCTGGCGCGCGCATCCGGGGGGAGGGGACACACGCGCCAGCCGGATGCCCGTCAGCGGTAGTTGCGGCCCTCGTCGCGGCGGTAGGCGATCGTGGTGAGGGCCGCGAACACGACGGTCCAGCCCACGAGGACGGCCACGAACACGCCCGCGAGCGGCGCCCCCGTCGTGGCGGACACGAACAGCTCGCGCGCCCCGCGGGTGGGGGTGAACGTCGAGATGAGGTCGAGCCAGCGCGGGAAGATCTCGGGCGGCATGAACATGCCTCCCGCGAACGCGAGCGGGAACATCGTGACCTGCACGACGGCGATCGCGGCCTTCGTGGACATCGAGTACCCGATGGCGAGGCCCAGCAGGGTGAAGGGCGTGGCGATGCCGACGACGGCGGCCAGCGCCGGAACCAGCCGCCCCCAGCTCAACGTCGCCTCGGTGAGCAGACCCCCCACGAGCGCGAGCGGGATGAGCGCGATGAAGGACCACATGATCCCGTTGAGGACGCGCCCGGCGAGCGGCGGCACCGCCCCGACGGGCAGCGTGCGCAGGAACGGCATGAAGGGCTTCTCGCGGTCCTCGGCCACGCCGAGCCCGAACGTGAACATGCATGTCGAGGCGATCGCGAACGCGCTGAGCTGCGCCGTCGCTGCGGTCGCGAGGACGGGGTCGCCCGCGATGGCCGCTTGCGGCACCACGAAGAACAGCAGAGCGATCGACGGGAACAGCAGGTTGCCGATCACGGCCACGGGCGTGCGGATCATCTCGAGGAGCTGCGCCCGGAAGTGGGCGAGGGTCAGCCGCACGTCGCGCACGAGGCGGCCCTCCGTGAGGGGGGACAGGGCGGGAGTGGGGGTGGGGGTCGTGGTCGTCATCGGGACTCCTTGGTCAGCGTGATGAAGGCTTCTTCGAGCGAGGCGCCGCGCACCTCGAGGTCGCTGAACGGCGTGTCGGTGCGCACGAGGTGGCGCACGAGCTCGTCGGCGTCCGCAGCGAGGAATGCGAAGCGGTCGCCCTCCGACGCGGGGTCGGAGACGGTAGGCAGGGCGGTGCTCAGGGCCTGGGCCGCAGCGGGGTCCGGGAGCCGCACGAGCACCTTGCGGCGCGCGACGGTCGCGAGGACCCGCGAGAGCGAGTCGTCCGCGAGGATGCGGCCTTGCCCGACGACGACCACCCGCTCGGCGAGCGCCTCGATCTCCTCGAGGTAGTGGGAGGTCACCAGGACGGTCGCGCCGTCGGAGTGGAAGGAGCGCAGCGCCGTCCACAGCTCGTGGCGGGCCTCGACGTCGAGCCCGGTGGTGGGCTCGTCGAGCAGCACGAGCTGTGGCCGGCCCACGAGGGCGAGGGCCACGGCGAGCCGCCGCTTCTGCCCCCCGGACAACGACCCGGTCTGGCGCCGGGTCAGGTCACCGAGGCCGAAGCGCTCGAGCAGCTCGCCCGCGGGCATCGGGTCGGGGAAGTGGCGCGACACGAGGTCCACCACCTCGCTCACCCGCAGCGGCTCGGGCAGTCCCGTCTCTTGCGGCGTCGTCCCGAGAGAGGCGCGCGAGGCGGGGTCCCGAGGGTCGCCGCCGAAGATCCGCACGGTGCCCGAGTCGGGGCGCCGCAGGCCGGAGAGCAGGGACAGCAGGGTGGTCTTGCCCGCGCCGTTGGGGCCGAGCAGCCCCACGAGCTGTCCGGGCTCGACGGTGAGGGAGACACCGTCGAGCGCGACGGTGGAGCCGAAGGTGCGCCGCACGTCACGGACGTCGACGACGGCGGCCTCGCTCGACCCGACGCGCTCGGTGCGCCCGGGTGAGGTGGCGGGTGTGGTGGCCGGAGTGGTGGTCATGAGGATCCTCCGAGGATCTTGGTGACGGCCGCGGCGTACTCCTCGAAAGCGAGGCGACCGCGAGAGGTCAGGGACAGGTGGGTCACGGGAGAGCGACCCTGGAAGGACTTGACGACCTCGACGTACTCCGCGTCCTCGAGCTTGCGCAGGTGGGTCGAGAGGTTGCCGGGTGTCATGTCGAGCAGCTGCTGGAGCTTGGTGAACGTGATGCGGTCGCCCGCCGGGAAGGTCGCGAGGGTCGCCACGACGCGCAAGCGCGCCTGGGAGTGGATCACGGGGTCGAGCTCGGCCTCCGTCATCGTGCGTCCCGGTACTCGCGGACGTGCGACACGAGGGCGCCCACCAGCATGCCGCCGCCGCCCGCGAGCGCCATCACGAGGAACGAGCCGGGCAGCCCGGCCAACGTCGATGCGCCTCCCACGAGCACGATCCATGCGCCGAGCACGTAGAGGACGCGCGAGTGCCACAGGGCCCCGCCCGCGAGGTAGAGGACCCCGACCAGGAGGCACGAGAGCGAGCTCCACCCGAGGTTGATGATCTCCGGGTTGGCGCCGGCGTTCATGATCCCCGTCATGATGAGGTAGATGCCGATGAAGCCGATCGTCCACGTCCAGCCGAACATCGCCCCGCTCGTGCTCGACGGGCCGGCCACTCCGGCGGACCGGCGCACCACGTGCACGATCGTCACGGCGATCGCGGCGGCCAGGAGCACGAAGTAGATCGCGAAGGACCACCCCGCGGGGGTGTTGCCCGCCGAGCCGCGTGCCGTCGAGTACAGGAGGAGGTTGCCCACGAGCCACGCGACGCCCCATGCGCCGAACAGCACGCGGGTGTCCGGCTCGAAGCCGTCGCGGACGGCGTGGCGCTGGGCGCGGATGATGTCGAGCGCGCTCGCGGCGTCCGGCGCCAGCTCGTCCGGTGTGGCCGGGCTCGAGACTGACGGGCTCGACGCAGACGGGCCCGAGGCAGACGGGCCCGAGGCGGGCGAGGTTCCGTGAGTCGTCATGAGGAGATCCGTTCTCGAAGAGGTTTGC
>JAAYZM010000427.1 GCA_012514835.1 Actinomycetales bacterium | reverse complement strand
TTCGTCGGGTCCTCGATCGCCGAGCGGCTCCTCGCCGAGGGCTGGGAGGTCCGGGGCGTCGACGCGATGACGGACTACTACGACGTCGCGCTCAAGGAGGAGAACCTCGCGCGGCTCGGAGGTGCGTTCACGCTCGAGCGGTCGTCGCTGCTCGAGCTCGACCTCGACGCGGCCCTCGACGGCGTCGACGTCGTGCTCCACCAGGCCGGCCAGCCCGGCGTGCGCTCGTCGTGGGGGGAGGAGTTCGGGATCTACCTCGACGCGAACGTCGCGGCCACGCAGGCCCTCCTCGAGGCGGCCCGCCGGGCACCGAGTCTGCGGCGCCTCGTGTACGCGTCCTCCTCGTCCGTCTACGGCGACGCCGAGCGCTTCCCGACCACAGAGCTCGACCGACCCGCGCCGATCAGCCCGTACGGGGTCACGAAGCTCGCGGCCGAGCACCTGTGCGGCCTGTACGCGAGCGAGTTCGGCGTGCCGACCGTCTCGCTGCGCTACTTCACGGTGTTCGGCCCGCGCCAGCGCCCCGACATGGCCTTCACACGGTTCCTCACGGCCGCCGCGACGGACCGGCCGGTCACGGTGTTCGGCACGGGGGAGCAGGTGCGCGACTTCACGTTCGTCGAGGACGTCGTGGACGCGAACCTCCTCGCTGCGACGCAGGACGTCCCGTCGGGGACGGTCCTGAACATCGCGGGCGGCACGAACGTCTCGGTCAACGAGGTGCTCGAGGAGATCGGCGGCCTCGCGGGCTCGTCGGTCGAGGTGGACCGGGTCGAGCGCTCCGACGGTGACGTCGCGCGGACCGGCGGGGACGCGAGCAAGGCGCGCGAGGTGCTCGGCTGGGAGCCGCGCGTCGGGCTCGCCGAAGGGCTCGCACGGCAGTGGGAGTGGGTCCGTGGCCGCGTCTGAGGTCGCCGAACCCGGCGTGACCGTGGTGATCCCGACCCACGCGCGGGACGCATTCCTTGAGGAGGCGATCGCGTCCGTCGTCGCGCAGTGCGCACCGCCCGCCGCGCTCGTCGTCTCGGACGACACGGGCTCGCCGGACACGCGCGCCGTGGTGGAGCGCTGGGCCGCGATCGCACCCTTCGCGGTGCGCTACCTCGACTCGTCCGGGCCGGGAGCGGGCACCGCGGGGGCGTCCCGCAACGCGGGGGCGGCACTCGCGACGACGGACGTGCTGGCATTCCTCGACGACGACGACACGTGGCACCCGGACTTCCTCTCCGAGACGGTCGCGGTACTCGAGAGGGAGGACGCCGACTTCGCCGTCGCGTGGACGGTGGCCGACGAGGGCGGCTACCTCATCGCGCGCCTCCGACCGGGGCTCACAGCCACGAACGCCGTCGCACGCAACCCGGGCTTCGTGGGCTCCAACTTCGTCATGCGACGCGAGCGGTTCCGCTCCCTCGAGGGCTTTGACGCCACGCTGCCGGTCTCCAACGACAAGGACCTGCTCGTCCGTGCCCTGCAGGCAGGGCTGCGGTACGCCGTCGTCGAGCGTGAGCTCGTGTGCAACAGGATCCACCGCGAGGGCCAGCTCACCGACAAGTCACCGCGACGCGTCGAGGGGATCCGCCGCTACATGGCCAAGCACGACTCTCTGCTGAGCCCGCACGACCGCCGCAGCCTGCGTGCCCAGCTAGCGAGCGTGCAGCGCGTGAGCGCCCCGGGCAGGGCGCTCCGCTGGGGCTACACCGCCCAGCTCGTGTGGTACAGGGTCCTGCTCGCCGCACAGTCCAGACGATGACGAGCACGCTGCCAGCCGTCGCGCGCCCAGGGTGGCGCAGGCCGCTGCCCCTGCCCCGGGTGGAGCGCCTGTGGCGCGCCCCGGAGGCCGTGGTCGTGGTCGTGGTGTGGGTGCTGCTCGTGACGCAGCAGATTGCAGTCAGCCTCTCGCGCCCCAAGATGTATGTGCCCCTCACCGAAGGCGGTCAGGACGTCCCCGCATGGGCCGCCACGGTGACGACCGTGACCAACGGGGGAGTGGTGCTCCTCGCCGTCGTGGTCGCGGGGTGGCGTGCTCGTGAGGTGCCGTGGCACCGGTGGGGGCTGCTGCTTCTCACGCTGGCGCCCTGGGCACTCGTCGTCGCGCGGCTCGTGGTGCTAGGTCGTTCCCCGGGTGCGCTCGCGCTCGTGTACCCGGCGATCGTCATCGCTCTGTGGGTCGTGCTCCCACGGCTCGCCGTCGTCGAGGTGCTCGGGTACCTCACCGTGGCGACGGCGACGATCAGCGTGCTCCTCGGCGTCGTGGCGCCGTGGGCCGGGCTCTACGTCCGAGCGGAGGGCGCCGAGCTGGAGAAGCCGATCGGTCCGTTCGGGGTGCTCGCGGGCGTGATGCTCTCGGGGAACGACCTCGGGCTCGTCCTTGCCGTCGGCTTTGCGGCGGTGCTCACCATCCGGGTGGGTGCGGTGCGGTGGCCTGGCCTCGTCGTGACCCTCGTGGCGGTGGGTTGGTCGGCCTCGCGTACAGCCATGGTGGCCGTCGCCGCCGTGCTCGTCGCCCTCGTGGTCGTGAACGTCGTCCGGCGTCGTGGTCGGGTCGAGGACGCGCAGGCTCCAGCACGCGCCGTCCAGGTCGTCGTCGCGGTAGGTCTGGGGGTGCTGGCGCTGGTCATGGTCGCCCTTCCGCTGCTGGTGAGCGGTGACACGGCGTTCAGCAACCGAGGCCGCCTCTGGGCGTTCGCGATCGAGCGCTTCGGGGAGGCGCCCGTGCTCGGTTGGGGTGCAGACGTCTTCAAGCAGCTGGCCCAGAGCGAGGAGAACCTCGGCGGTCACGCCTCCCACGCGCACAACCTTGCCGCGCAGGTGCTCGTCAGCGGAGGGCTCGTCCTCGCTGTGGCCATGGTCGCCCTGCTCGGCTGCGCGATCCTGCGGAGCGCGCGCTCGGCGGCGCAGGGGTGGGACTGGGCGCCACTGTTCCTCACGGCCTTCCTCGTTGTCGCGTGGTTCGAGGTGCCGCTCGTGCTCACTGACCGGATTCGGCAGTACCCCTACGTGGTGGTGCCCTTGCTCGTCGTGCTGTTCGTTCAGCCCGTGGCGGCCGCGGTGCGGAGCAGCGCGAGGTCGGCCGAGCCGTAGGTCCGGCGCACCGCGTCGTCATTGCCAGTTCCGTGGACGTTGTCCGCCAGGAGGCTCACTGCCTGCGTGCTGGGTACGAGCGGGAACAGCCCTGCGCTCGCGTCGATCTGGCGCACGGGCACCCCGGCCCGCAGTGCGACGGCGTGCAGCCAGATGTCATCGGTGCGCGGCGCGCAGTCCTGGAAGTTCTCGCCTGCTTCCCGCAAGGCGTGCAGCATCGTCACCGGGTAGAGGACCCCGGCCACTCCCGTGGCGAGGTTCAGCGGGGAAGGTTCGGCGTCGGACACGAACCGCCACTGGACGTACGGGGTGATCTCGCCGTCGGCGTCCAGGGTGAGTCGGCGAGCGCGGTGGCAGACGACGTGGTCGGGTGTCGTGCGGTGGGCGGCGACGAGCCTCGTGAGCCAGTCGTGTGGGTACACGGTGTCGTCGTCGGCCGTCACGAGGGGTGCGACGTGCGTCTCGAGGCTCATGACGTAGGGGAAGTACTTCGTGTGCGGGCCGTAGTTGGCGCTCTGACGGACCTCCAGACCGCGGCGCTCGAGCCGACGCAGGCTGCGTGGCAGCCTCGCGAGCTGACCGGGATCGTCGAGCCAGAGCACGAGCCGGCTGGGTAGCTGTGCACCTCGCCCGATCGACTCGATGGCGAGGTGGACCCGCGCCGTGCGCACCCCGAACGTCGTGAGGCTGACCACGGGGCCGGACCCTGCGGAGATGACGGGCCGTCGGCTCGCCAGGTTGCGCAGGGCGAGGGGCAGCACGAGTCGTAGCTGCCACCACCGACGGCGCAGCCCCGTGTACTGGTCAGGACCCAACGGGTCTCTCTCGTCAGTCATGGGCTCTCCTGGAGACTCGGCGGACGATCGTCCGGACGGCGTCGAGGTCCGCGCGGCGCAGTCCGTGGAAGTCGCGTGGCCGGACCCCGAAGTAGCGGTGCAGCCAGAGGATGTTGAGATTGGCTGAGACGATGCTGCCGACCAGGGTGGCGGCGGCGGCCCCCATCGCTCCCCAGCGGGGGGCGAGGAGCACGAGCAGCGCGACGTTGACGACGCACGCGATGACGAGTGACGTGGAACGGAGCCCGGGACGCCCCCGCGAGCTCAGCCCGGCACCGGCGAGGGACCCCGGGGTGCCCGCGAGCATCGCGACCAGAAGCACGAGGGTGACGGGCAACGAAGGACCGAACTCCTCGCCGAACAGCAGGGGCAGCCCCCACGGGAGGATCGCGGCGATACCGACGGCCCCGACAGCGCAGATCGCGGTGACCAACCGTGCCGTCGTGGCGAGCCGCTGAGCGTCGGGCTCCGAGGAGTCGGCGGCGAACAGCACGTTGCGCGCTGCAGCTGTCAGGAGGAGCGGTACCTCCGCGATGGAGACGGCAAGCGTGTAGTAGCCGAGCTCGACGGCGGAGGACAGCGGCGCGAGGATCGCCTGGTCGAGGCGCAGCAAGAGGATGCCGGAGAGCGAGCCGATCCACATGCGCATGCCGAAGCCGAGGAGCGGAGCGGGGGATGCGTCGGGGACGGCGTGCTCGTCGAGCCGCTTCCCGAGCCCCAGGTAGGAGAACCCGCCGAGCACGGGTGCGGCCAGGAGCACCACCGCGGCGCTGTTCAGGTCGAGTGTTCCGCTCACCGCGAGGCCCACCACCCCGAAGAGCCGTACCGCGGCCGAGATGGTCCGCTCGAGCGTCACGCGTGGCCAGAGGTGGAGCCCCGAGGCCGCCCCGCGCAGCCCCCCGACCCAGAGCGCGGGGATCGCCACGGCGGCCGAGAAGGTGATGATCCGCCGCACCGGCTCCGCATCGGACGCGAGCGTCCCGGCGCCCAGGACCAGGATGCCGCCCCCCACGAGACCGGCTCCGGCGAGGATGAGCGCTGCGCGGCGCAGCACCGCGCGGGGACGTCCCGTGCCGCGCGCGACCGCGTAGGTCAGCGACTCGGGGATCCCGAGCGTGAGCGCGCCCGAGATCAGGAGGAGGGGGGCCGTGGCCGCCGCGAGGTGCCCGCGGTCCACGACACCGAGCTGACGGGCGAGGATCGGTGCGGTCGCGAGTGCGGCGAGCATCGGGAGCAGGTAGCCCGCGGCCGTGAGCGAGACGTTCCGGGTCAGGCTCCGAGACGTGAGCGGCGCCGAGGTGGACATCGAGGACTGCTCAGTCGACCGAGCCCGCGCGCGCTGCCCGGGCGGTCTCCGGCTCGCTCTCGGAGTCGACCTCGGAGTCGACCTCGGGTGCGGTCTCGGCCGTCGCGTCGTCGTCGGTGAACGGCAAGACGACGTTGTCCTCCGGCGTGGTCTCCGGCTCGACCTGGACCTCGGGCGTGGTCTCCGGCTCGACGTCGACCTCCAGGCCGTGAGCATCCCCGATAGACACCTCGACCGGAGCCTCGACGGACGGCGCCGGTGCTTGCGGCGCGGGTGCTTCCGGCTCGGGGCTCGTCGCGACGGTGGGGTAGCCGTACGTGCGCACGTCGCGCTTGGTCCTGCGCGCCCGGTTGACGACGAGCCCGAGCGGGCGGGCACCCACGATCTCGAGCTTCTGCTTCGTCTCGGTGAGCTGTTCGCGCGTGACGATCCCGCAGCCCACCACCAGGACGACGCCGTCGGCGAGCCGACTCAGCACAGCAGCGTCGGCGACAGGCAGGAGCGGGGCGCAGTCGAGGATCACGAGGTCGAAACGCTCCTCGAGCGCGGCCACGACGTCGAACATCGGGGTCGAGCCGAGCAGCTCGGAGGGGTTGGGCGGGGTGCGTCCGGACGTGAGGACCTGCAGCCCGTGCTCCCCGACGGGCTGCAGCACGTCGTCGAGGCTCGCCTGACCGATCAGCACCGTCGTGAGCCCGGCGGCCCCCTCGAGCCCGAGGTACTCGGCGATCGAGGGGCGGCGCAGGTCGGCATCGACGAGGCAGACGCGCGACCCGGAGTGGGCGAGCGCGAGTGCAAGGTTGAGCGACGTCACGGACTTTCCCTCGCCACCGCGCGAGCTCGTGAGGACGATGCTGCGGGGGCGGTGTGCCGCGTCGACGAACTGCAGGCTCGTGCGCAGCTGCCGGTACTCCTCGGCGCGCGTAGACAGCTTCGGTGCGAGGTAGGCGGGGACCTTGCCGCCCGCGCGGGGGTCGTGGCCGATCGTGGCGAGGACGGGGACGTCGAGGATCTGATGGACGTCGGCCTCGGTCCGGACCTTCGTGTCGAGGGTCGTACGCAGCGCGGCCCAGCCGAACCCGAGGACGAGCCCGACCACGACGCCGAGGGCGAGGTTGCGGCTCGCGTCGGGAGAGAAGGGGGTGCGGGGCACGACGGCGGACGCGATCGAGTCGATCTGGACGCTCGGTGACCCGTCGGCGCGCGCGGGGGAGAGGTCCTCGACGACGGTCGCGAGCTGCTCGGCGACGGCGTCGGCGATCGCTGCGGCCTCCCTTGCGAAGGGGCGCGTCACGGTGATGTCGATGATCTGGATGTCGCCCTTGACGGCCGCCTGGACGTCAGACCGCAGGGCGCGGGCGCTCGAGCGGATCCCGAGGTCCTGGATGATCGGGTCGAGGACCTTGGGCGAGCGCGCCACCTCGGCGTACGTCGCGACCTGCCGCGACACGAACGACGCCCCTTGGTTGAGGTCCGAGATGGAGTCCCCAGTGACGACGGTGACGAGCACCGAGTTCGTGGCGCGGTACTCCGGGACCGTGGTGACGGTGACGAATCCGGCCAGAAGGACGGCGGCCGTGACGAGGAGGACGATGCCCACCCAGTGGTTGCGCAGCATCGTGAGGATGTCCCGAAGCTCCACGTGCGCCCTCTCGTCGGTGACCGTCGGCATACCGAGTCGGCCGTCGTGCGATCTGGGACGAATCCTACCGATCTACCACACCCTGACCAGGGCTCGTCACCCATCGACGCGCGATATGACCAGGATCTTCACCCGCCGGGGTGACGACCGGGGAGGTCATCGAGAGACGCCAGCACCCGCCGATGACGAAGAGTGTGGTGTAGAACGACACCGAGTAGAGCATGGTGTTCGCCGCGAGCGCGTTGACGGCCGTCCCGGCGAGCGCGGCGAGCGCGAGGGCGCTCGCGGCCGGGTAAGCGCTCGTGTGGACGCGGCGCGCGAGCGCTCGAGCGACGAGGGCGCCGAGGACGAGCACGGCGCCGAGGCCCACGAGGCCCAGCTCCGCGAGGAGCCGAACGTACTCGTTATGGGGGATCGAGCCGCCCAGGACCGTGGGCGAGCTTGTCGACCCGATGCCGTTGCCCCATACGGGGTTGGCTCGCCAGAAGTCGAGGACGTGACCCCACGCCTGGATGCGCCAGGCGAACGACGTCTCCTCGGTGTTGCTCGAGCTGTACTCGGCGAGGCGCTGGGCGCCGACCTGGGAGGTGGTGGCCGCGTACACCGCGAGCGCCACGCCCAGGAGCGAAAGGATCGTGCGGTCGGCTCGGCGCACCGCCGCCGAGGAGAGGTACGTGAGGATCATGACGACGGCGGCCACGAGGCCGCCGATGCTCCCGGTGGCGACCTGGGCGCCGAGGAAGACCGCGAGCAGGCCCGCGTGCAGCCAGCGCCGTCGGTGCGAGTCGAGCAGGAGCGCGAAGGTCGCGAGGTTGGCGAGCGCGAACAGCATCGCGGCGGAGTTTTCGTGGGCCAGGGTCCCGGAGGCCCGCATCGCACCGTTGTTCACCGAGCCTGTGCCGGTGACGAACTGGAAGATCGCGAGCAGGGCCGGGACCAGGGCGATCGCTTGGACGACGTGCGCGACCGAGCGCACGCTGAGCCGGCCGGGTGCCTTGACCGCGACGACCACGACCGCTGCGCACGAGAGGGTCCGCAGGGCCTCGGGGTAGGTGTACCCGCCACCGTGCGTGGCCGCCCCGGCCCACGCCGAGGCGAAGAGGTAGCCGGTGAGGACGAGGAACGGGGCGACCCACGTGGGGGAGCGTCCGAGGACGACGACGGCGAGCGCGATGATCGCGACCGCCACGCCTCCCGTGAGGATCTGGGTGCCGGAGTCGTCCACGAGTGCCCGGGCCACGAGCACGACGGCGAGCAGCGGGAGCGCCGCACGGTAGGAGTAGACGAGGGCGAGCGGAAGTGCTGCGAGCACGACGAGCGCCGCGGGTGGGAGGTCGGTGCGCCATGCGAGGAGCACGGCGGAGAGCGTGCCGACGACTACGGTCACCGGCACGGCGTACTGCTCGGCGTGCGTCGCGAGCGTTCCCGCGCGCGCCCCGTCATGGTGCCCCGGCATGGCGTCAGGCTACAAGAGGCGTCAGTGCTAGGTTCCGGGGCATGCCCGGGACGCGTAGAGGGGTGCGACGCCAGTTCGGGGGGATCCT
>JAAYZM010000426.1 GCA_012514835.1 Actinomycetales bacterium | reverse complement strand
GGCGGAGGGTGGGACCTAGGTAGCTCGCGCCCGGAGCCGGGCGCTCGCCGCAGAAAGGCCGAGCCCCCAGGAGGACGTTCTCGGCATGATGACGGGATGCACCGCGCTCAGCTTTCGCTCCGGGTCGCAGCCGGAGGCTTTCAACGTGGTCATGCTCGACCCCGAGCGCGTGCAGGTGGTCGTGGACGTCCTCGCGCCTGCCCAGGAGCCTCCCGCGTGGGCGGCCGCACTGGCTGAGTCCTTGCTCTCCAAGGACCCTGCCGAGTGGACCCTCACTTTCGAGGGCAACTACCCGTGGCCCGAGGACGACTAGCCACCGCGCTGGCTAGCGGCCGTACCCCGCGACATAGGCGTCGAGGTCGAACCAGGCCGGGGCTTCGAGCGTCGGGCATTCCTCGGGGTTCGCGACGCTGAACGCGAGGTTGTCAGCCCACCAGCGCCACACGAGCTCGGTGACGGAGTCCGCGACCCACGCTGCCTGCTCGGGGTCGAAGCGCGCTGGCTTCTCGCCCTCGAAGCCCTCGTAGCCGAGCGAGTCCGCCGCGCACACCACGCCGCTCGAACCGTCCTCGCCCAGGAAGGCGTACCAGTGGAGCACCCACTGCGAGTCCGAGACGAGGTGCAGCAGGTGGCCGCCGGGCACCGCCTCGAGGAAGTCCCCGGCGTCGAGGTAGGCGTCGGTCGCGCTCCACAGGCGCGCGTGAACCTGCGGGTCGGCGAGGGCGCGCAGGTCCCTCGGGAGCGCGTCGGGGTCGAGGCCCACGGCGGAGAGCAGCTGTTCGAGCCCATCCGCGGTGAGCGGCGTCGTCGCGTGGTGGAAGGAGGTGGGAGACATCCCCTCACCTGCGGGCGCGAGTGCGCGCAGCCAGGACAGCTTGGGGTCCTCGAGCACCTCCCGCGGGAGCTCCGGGAGGGCCTCTCGGTCGTAGGTCGCGTAGGTCCCGCCGTCGTCGTACTCGGTGCCGGGCACCCCCACGGTGATCCACGCCGTCTGCAGCGAGTCGAGCAAGGTCATGGCGCGCATCATCGCAGAGGCGAGACGTGGAGGCCCCGTGTGCCTGTGGCACCATGGCCGCATGGCCTGGGGGCTGGAGATCACCTACGTGATGGAGCTCTGCCGCGCGGTCGACCACGAGCTGCAGGCCTCGGGGGATGTCGCGATCACGGTGCCGTGCGCCCAGTGCGGGCGCTCGGGCCGCACGCAGATCTTCGGGCCCGAGGGCGGCCGTTGCTCGGGAGGGCGCTCGCTCCCCGCGCATCCCGTCCGCGGAGGGGTCCGCTTCATCGAGCGGGCCGACGACGGCGGCAGCGCGGCGCTGCGTGTGACCCTCGACCTTCCCGAGCTCGAGGCCGAGAGCTCCTCGAGCGAGGACTCCCTCACTACGTGGTCCCGACTCGGCCTCGCCTACCGCTGTCCCCGCACCGGACTCGTGCACGAGGACTCGGTGCAGTCCAACCTGGGGCGACCGAGCGTCTTGCGCTGTCAGTCCTGCGAGGCAGAGCTCGCCACGAGTCGTGAGGCCCCGACGGTCCGCGCCCGAGAAACCGGGTAGAGGAAGCAGAACGGCCCAGCACCCGAGATCTCGGGCCTGGGCCGGTGCTCCGTGGAGCGGGTGACGGGAATCGAACCCGCGCTGTCAGCTTGGGAAGCTGAAGTTCTACCATTGAACTACACCCGCGTCGCGCACCCACGAGGGGTGCGCGTACGCCCCCACTATATCCAGACGTACAAG
>JAAYZM010000425.1 GCA_012514835.1 Actinomycetales bacterium | reverse complement strand
TTCGAGACCGACCCGCGCCCCGAGCGGCTCCTCGACGCGTTCCCGCCCGCCACCCTCGCGCGCTTGCGCGCCCTCAAGTCCGACGTGGACCCCACGGCCCTCTTCCGCGACAACTTCCCCCTCTTCCCCTGACTCTCCCCCCGTTGCGGAACACCACGCAACTCTGCGGAACGTGACTGTTCCGTGGTGTTCCGCAAGGGCCGTTTTCGTGCCGTGGTGTTCCGCAACGTGGGGAGGGGTGGGCAATGACATGCTGGGGCGCATGGAGCGCGGGAGCCGTCGCAGCGGGGTGACGGTGGGCGCGCTCATGCTCGCAATCGGTCTTGCGATGCTCGTGCTCGCCCGCGCCTCGGCCCAGGTGGTAGTGCTGCTCGCCGCGGCGGGGCTCATCGTCGCGGGCGCTGGGCGGCTGCTCGGCGTGCGCGAGCCTGGACCGTGGCGGGCGCGCTGGCTCGACGTCGTGCTCGGCGTCGGGCTCCTCGCCGCGGGCGGGATCGCGGCTCTCTGGCACACCGCGCCGTTGCGCGTCCTGGCCTGGGTGCTCGCGGGGATGCTCGTCGCGAGCGGGCTCGCCGCCGTGGTGCAGGCCCTGCGGGCACCGAGCGTCCCCCATGTCGACGACGCGCTGGGCCCCATCCCCGGCAGCGAGCGGGTCGCGGGCGTGCTCGGCGGTACGGCGTCCGTCGTCGTCGGCGTCCTCGTCCTCTTCTGGCCGCGCCTCTCCCTCGCCGTCTTCGCCCTCGTCGTGGGGTTCTGGCTCACGTTCGCGGGGCTCGGGACGCTCCTCGGCGCGCTTCGCGGGCACCGCACGGCACGGCGCAGGACCCTGTCCGACGACGGCGCCCCCGGTAACCGCGCCCCCGGACGAACCCCGACCCTGGCGCGCCCACCCGCACGGTCCCAGCTCGCGATGGTGCGCTCAGGGCTCGCGCTCCTGCTCGCCCTCGCGCTCGCGGCCGCCACCGTGGCGGTCCACAACCTCGACCTGCGCGACGAGCCCGACTCGTTCTACACCGCGCCCCTCGCGGTCCCGGGCGAGCCCGGTCGCTTGGTCCGCGCTGAACCGATGCCCGCGGACCGTGTCCCCGACGGGCTGCGCGGCTGGCGGATCCTCTACACGTCCACCTCGGGCGGCGGCGAACCCACCGTGGTGAGCGGCACCGTCCTCGCGCCGCCCGTGGGGACGCCACCCGCGCGCGCGGAGAACGGGGGAGGGGCCGACGACGGCGCACCCGGGGGTGTCAGCACAGCGATGCCCGTGATCTCCGTGGCACATGGCACCACCGGGATCATCCCGCGCTGCGCGCCGTCGCTCGCGGACGACCCCTTCGCGGACGGCGCCGGGGCAGCCCTCGAGCAGATCGTGACCGAGGGGTGGGTGGGTGTGACGTCCGACTACGTGGGGCTCGGCACGCCCGGCCCGCACGGGTACCTCGTGGGGCCCGACGCCGCGCACGACGTGCTCGACGCGACGCGGGCCGCCCGCGAGCTCGAGGGCCTGGAGCTCAGCGGGCAGACCGTCGTGTGGGGGCACTCGCAGGGCGGGCACGGGGCGTTGTGGACGGGGATGCTCGCACCGGAGTACGCGCCCGAGCTTGACTTGCTCGGGGTCGCGGCCTTCGCGCCCGCGGCCGACCTCTACCCGCTAGCCCAGGGGGTGCGCGCCACGACGGGCGGCAAGCTCGTCTCCGCCTACATCGCGGCGTCATGGACCCGGTACTATCCCGGCTTCGAGCTGTCGGAGCTCGTGGCGCCCGGCTACGTGGGGCTCGTGCACCGCATCGAGGGGCACTGCTTCAACGGGGCGAACGCCCTGGGTGCGTTCGCGATCGCGAGCCAGCTCA
>JAAYZM010000424.1 GCA_012514835.1 Actinomycetales bacterium | reverse complement strand
TTCGCGATCCCGACGAGGGGCCGCTCGAGGTCTTCGTCCCGGGTCACGAGCTCGACGAGCCCCGCGTGGTCGAGGTCGAACGCGCCCTCGGGGACGTCGAGGTCCCACTCGTCGAGCAGCTCTTCGAGGAACTCGATCGGGTCGGTGCCCGGCTCGCGGTCCTCGAACCACTCCTCCATCGAGCGCAACGCGTCGTTGCCGTCGTCGTTGCCGAACGGGCTGAACTCGTCGCTCTCGTCGTAGAACGAGTCAGGCGCGAGCTCGACAAAGCGCGGGTGGCTCGTCTCGCGAGCGAGACCCTCGTCCTCGTCATCCAGGTAGATCGTCGACATGACACTCCTCCGGTGTGTGTGCCCGATTTCTTCCATCCGTCAGTCCTGGACGGCTTCGAGGTGCTCACGCAGCACTGCCGCCGCGGCCGGACGCGCGCGCTCGACCGCAGCGAGGATCCGCGCACGGCGCGCGACTGGGAGGTCCGCGAGTGCCCGGGCGAAGGCCGGCAGCTCCTTGCGTCGGCGCACGAGGAGCGGGTTGAGCAGGTCCGGCACGTCGCGCCAACGCGATCCGTGCCCGAGCTGCATGATCGCGAGCACGCGATCGAAGTTGCTCGCAAAGTTCCGCTCGTCCGGCCACGCCGTACTGACCCGCCCGGTCGCACGGAAGTCGAGCGCGGCCGCGCGCCAGTCCTGCGGCCAGTCCTCGGGGATCGGGTCCGTGCCCGACGGCGGGAGCGCACCTCCGAGCGCGCGCAGCAGCCCGTCGAAGGCCTCGTCGTCGCGCGACCACTTCTCCGCGGCCGCTCGCACGGTGGCTCGCTGTTTCTCGTCCCAGTCGCGAGCGGCCTCGACGAGCCGGTCCGTCCCGCCGTCCGACCACACGAGCGGTGCGACAGCCCCCTCGATGGCGTCGTGCACCCCGCGCTCGGCAAGCCACGCGGGCAGCTCGGCCGCGAGGGCACGCACGAGCGTCTCGGGGTCGAGAGTCTCGAGGGCACCATAGGCGGCCTGGTAGATCCCGTAGTCATCGATGGGGTGCAGCGAGCGCAGGATCGCGCGCGCGACGGTCTCGTCTGTGCGTGCGGCGTCGTCCTCACCCGCGGCGTCGAGCAGCTCGAGGTAGCGCGCGACGCGGGCCTGCTCGTTCGCGTCACCCTCGGCGTCGAGCGGCGGATCGTCGTCCTGGTGGATCGAGCCGCCGAGCCGCTCGAGCTCGGCGAGGGTGTCGAAGTCCCACGTGATCAAGGCGTCCTCTTTCGGCGCGGTCGGGGCTGGCACAGGGGGCATGAGTACGACGAGCGGTTCATGAACTGTTCGCGCACCACGAGCGTGCCGCAGCGCGGGCACGGGCGGTCCGCCTGGCCGTAGACGGCGAGAGATCGCGAGAAGTAGCCCGAGGCGCCGTTGACGTTGACGTAGAGCGCGTCGAAGCTGGTCCCGCCCGCGGCGAGGGCCTCCGCCATGACCTCGGCGGCCGCGTCGAGCAGCGCGAGCGCTTGGGCCCGCGTGAAGGCGGCCGTGGGGCGTTCCCCGTGCAGCCGCGCGCGCCACAGGGCCTCGTCCGCGTAGATGTTGCCCACGCCGGACACGAGGGTCTGGTCCAGCAGGGCGCGCTTCGCGACGGTCCGACGACGGCGCATCACGGCGGCCACCTCAGCGCGGTCGAGCGCCGGGTCGAGCAGGTCGCGGGCCACGTGCGCCACGGGGACCGGCACGAGG
>JAAYZM010000053.1 GCA_012514835.1 Actinomycetales bacterium | reverse complement strand
TCGACGGCTGGTGGGACGAGTGGTTCGACGGCGAGAACGGCTGGGCCATCCCCACGGCCGACGGCGTCACCGACCCGGACCGCCGCGACGACCTCGAGGCCGCCGCGCTGTACGACCTGGTCGAGAACCAGGTGGCCCCGCGCTTCTACGACCGTGACGAGCGGGACCTGCCCGTGACGTGGCTCGAGATGGTGCGTCACACGCTCGCGACGCTCGGCCCCAAGGTGCAGTCCGACCGCATGGTCACCGACTACGTCGAGGAGCTCTACGTGCCCGCGACGACGGCGGGCCGTGAGCTCGACGGCCCCGAGTACACCGGTGCCCGTGAGCTCGCCGCGTGGAAGCAGCGCGTGGGCGAGGCGTGGTCGGGTGTGCGCGTGGACCACGTCGACTCGAGCGGCCTCGGCGAGGTGGTCGAAGTGGGCTCGACCCTGCGCGTCCAGGCGTACGTCTCGCTCGGCGAGCTCACGCCCGCGGACGTCGCGGTGCAGATCGTGTACGGCGAGGTGTCCGAGGCGGACGAGATCCACGAGTTCGCCGTGGCCGAGCTCGCGCACGTGCAGGCGTTCGAGGGCGGTCGTCACGAGTTCGGGGGCGAGGTGAGCCTCGAGAGCTCCGGCTCGTTCGGCTACACCGCGCGCGTGGTCCCGAAGCACCCGGCGCTCGCGAGCACCGCAGAGACGGGTCTCGTCACCAACGCCTGAGCCCTTGCGCTCCCTGCGCCCTACCTCGAGAGGTAGAGGCGCAGGGAGAGCGGGTCGAGGGTGATCTCGTCGCCCGCCTCGGGGTGGGCGGAGCCGTTGTTGTCCGACGACGAGGCGTCGGAGGGGTGCTCCCACGTGGAGTCCCACACGAGCTCCCACGCACCCGTCGCGCCCGGTGCGACGATCACCTCGGCGAGGTCGAGGGCCCCGTTGCCCACGAGGAGCGCGTCGCGGCCCTCGCCGTCGGGCACCGTGCGCAGCATCTGGAGCACGTGCACGGCCGGGTCGTGCCACTGGGCGTGGTCCACGGGTGTGCCGGCGGCGTCGAACCACGTCAGGTCCGGGTCGCTCGCGGGGTCGCCGTCGTGCGGGGCCCCCTGGAAGAAGGCCGTGGGGCGGAGCACGGGGTGCTCGGCGCGCAGGGCGACGAGGTGGCACGTCGTGGCGAGCATGTCACGCTGCCAGGACTCGAGGTCCCAGTCGATCCACGAGATCTCGTTGTCCTGCGCGTAGGCGTTGTTGTTGCCGCCCTGCGTGCGACCGAGCTCGTCACCCGCCGTGATCATGGGCACTCCCGCGGACAGCAAGAGCGTGCCGAGCAGGTTGCGCATCGAGCGGCGCCGCAGGTCCGCGACCTCGCCGGCCAGCTCGCCGTGCGGCAAGGGCCCCTCGATGCCGTGGTTCCACGAGCGGTTGTCGTTCGTGCCGTCGCGGTTGTCCTCGCCGTTGGCGAAGTTGCGCTTGTGCTCGTACGTGACGAGGTCGGCGAGCGTGAAGCCGTCGTGCGCCGTGACGAAGTTGACCGAGGCGAGCGGGCCCCGCGCGAGGGGGATCTCTCCGTGCCCGAAGAGGTCCACGGAGCCGGACAGCCGGGTTGCGAGCTCGGCGAGGCCGTGCCCGGCGTGACCGTGCGCGGCGCGCGCCGGGTCGGCGAGCCAGAACGTGCGCACGGCGTTGCGGAACCGGTCGTTCCACTCGGCGAAGGGGGCCGGGAAGCCGCCGGTCTGCCAACCACCCGGTCCCACGTCCCACGGCTCGGCGATGAGTTTGGCACCGCGCAGCACGGGGTCGGTCTGGAGCGCGACGAGGAACGGGTGGAAGGGGTCGAAGCCGCTGTGCCCGCGCCCGAGCGTCACGGCGAGGTCGAAGCGGAACCCGTCCACGCCGATCTCGGACACCCAGTAGCGCAGCGAGTCGAGCGCCATGCCGATCACGTGGGGGCGCCGGAAGTCGAGGGTGTTGCCCGTGCCCGTGACGTCGGCGATCCGGGCGGGCCACGAGCCGTCGTGCAGGTAGTAGCCCGTGTTGTCGAGTCCGCGCCAGGACACGTGCAGGCCGTCCACCCCTCCCTCGCACGTGTGGTTGTAGACGACGTCGAGGACCACCTCGATGCCCGCGCCGTGGAGCAGGTCCACGGCCCCGCGCAGCTCCCGGAGCACGCCGTCGGGCCCCTCCGCCTGCGCCGCCGCGGTCGCGTACCCGGCGTGCGGCGCGAAGAAGCCGAGCGTGCTGTAGCCCCAGTAGTTGGTGAGCCCCCGGCGCCGCAGGGCCGGCTCGGAGGAGATCGCGTGGATGGGCAGCAGCTCGAGCGTCGTGATGCCGAGACGGTGCAGGTGGTCGATCGTCACGGGGTGCGCGAGCCCCGCGTACGTGCCGCGCAGGTGCTCCGGTACGCCGGAGAGCCGCTTCGTGAGGCCGCGCACGTGCGCCTCGTACACCACGGTGCGGTCCCACGGCACGAGCGGGCGCGGCGGGCGCGCACCGGCGGGGGAGGGGCCGACGACGACGGACAGCGGCACCGACCCGAGCGAGTCGCGCGTGTCCAGGTCCCCGAGCGGGTCACCCGCACCGTCCGCGTCGGTCAGGTGCCCCGTGACGGGCCCGGCGAGGTCGACGTCGCCCTCGAGACCTCGCGCGTACGGGTCGACGAGGAGCTTGTGGGGGTTGTGGCGCAGCCCGTGCGCGGGCTCCCACGGCCCGTGGACGCGAAAGCCGTACCGCTGCCCGGGGCCGACGCCGGCCACGTGGGCGGACCACACACCGTGCTCGGGCCCCTCGAGGGGGACGCGCCGCTCGTGCCACCCGCCCGCGCCGTCCTCGTCGAGCAGGCACAGGTCTACCCCCGTCGCGTACGCGGCGTGCACGGCGACGTCCACGCCGCCACCCGCGACGTGGACGCCGAGGGCAGGTCGGTCGGCACGCACGCGTTCCATTGTCACGCATGCGGCGCAGGTAACCTGCCAGGCGTGAGAATCGTGGTCTGCGTCAAGCACGTCCCGGACATCCAGGCGGAGCGAGCGTTCACCCCCGAAGGGCGCGTCGACCGCGGGCGCGGCGACGGCACCGTGAACGAGGTCGACGAGAACGCGCTCGAGGCCGCCCGACGGCTCGCGGAAGCCGCGCCCGACGGCGAGGTCGAGGTCGTCGCCCTCACCATGGGCCCGGCGCCCGCCCTCGACGCCGTGCGGCGTGGCCTGCAGCTCGGCGCGGACCGCGGGGTGCACGTGACTGACGACGCGCTCGCAGGCTCGGACGCGTTCGCCACGGCACGCGTGCTGGCCGCGGCGGTGCGCCGGATCGGTGACGTGGACCTCGTGCTGCTCGGCATGGCGGCGCTCGACTCGCTCACGTCGCTGCTGCCCGCCGCGCTCGCCGAGGAGCTCGACCTGCCCGCCCTGACGATCGCGAGCGAGCTGAGCGTGGAGGGCGGGACCGCGCGGGTGCGCCGCGACCTCGACCACGTGGTCGAGGTGCTCGAGGCCGACCTGCCCGCGCTCGTGAGCGTCACCGACGGCATCAACACGCCTCGCTTCCCCAACTTCCAGGCCATCATGGCGGCGCGCGGCAAGCCCGTGGAGACATGGAGCCTCGCGGACGTCGGCCTCGCACCGCCCGCCGTCGGCGACATGGCCGCACGCACGCGCGTGCTCGAGGTCACCGAGCTCGTCCCCCGCGAGCAAGAGGTCCACGACACCGACGACGACGGCGAGGCCGGGACCCGCCTCGCGGACTTCCTCGTCGCGAGGGGGCTCGCATGAGCGGCACGACGACGGCGAACCCTGTGCTCGCGCTCCTCGCCGGAGGTGACCAGGATGCTCTCGAGGGCCCCGACGCGGAGCTGCTCGGTGTGGCCCGCGCGGTCGCCGCGGCGCTCGGCGCGCCGCTCGAGGTCGTGTGGTCGGGCGCACTGACCGACGGAGCGCTCGAGGAGCTCGGTGCGGCCGGCGTGGGGCGGGTGCACCGCCTCACGTCCGCGTCGACGTCCTCGAGCGAGCTCGCGGGCGCGCTCGGTGAGCTCTTCGCGACCGCGAGCCCCGCGGCGCTCCTTGCCACCACGTCGTTCGAGTCTCGTGAGCTCGCGGCCCGGCTCGGTGCCCGTCTCGGCGCCGGCGTCCTGGTGGACGCGCTGCGCCTCGAGGTGACCCGGGGGCGGATCGTCGCCGAGCGCACCTCCTTCGCGGCCTCGTGGAGGTCGCGGTGCGAGGTGATGACCGCGCCCGCGGTGATCACCGTCAAGCCGCACGCGACGGTCCTCGGGGTGACCGAGTCGGGCGTGGCCGCCGTCGGACACACTCCTGAGGTCCTCGACCTCGCCCCCGGCGCCCCCGACCCGCGCGTGCGCGTGGTCGAGCGCACGCCACGTGTCGCGTCGGGCCGCCCGGACCTCGCGACGGCCGCGACCGTGGTGGTCGGAGGACGGGGCACGCAGGGCGACTTCACGCTGCTCGAGGAGCTCGCGGACGTGCTCGGTGGCTCCGTCGGGGCCACGCGTGTGGCGGTCGACGAGGGCTGGGTGGGTCACGAGCTGCAGGTGGGCCAGACGGGCGTGACGATCAACCCGGTGCTGTACATCGGTGCGGGCGTGTCCGGTGCGATCCACCACGTCGGGGGGATGCGCGCGGCGCAGACCGTGGTAGCGGTCAACGAGGACCCGGACGCCCCGCTCATGGAGCTCGCGGACTACGCGATCGTGGGGGACCTCACCTCGGTGCTGCCCCGGCTCACGGCCCGGCTGCGCGAGCTGCACGGCTGAGCGGCGCCAGCCCGCAGGTGCTGGTCAGCCGGCGAGCTCCTGGAGCCACGCGATCGCCGTGTAGGCCTGCGCGCGCTGGAACCCGCGCAGGTTCGGCAGTCCGGGCGGGTCGGGCTGGAACGAGCCCCACGTGAAGAAGCCCGTGACCCCGGCGACGAAGGCACGCAGGTCGTCTCGGCTCACTCCCTCAGACAGCGGGCTCGCCTCGAACAGCGTGTGCGCAGCCCCGCCGCCCTGCATGGCGACGGACGGCAGCATGCACACGAGGTCGAGCCACGGCGCGCCGACGGCGGCGTGCGGCCAGTCCACGATCCACAGGTGCTCGGGGTCCAGGATGATGTTGTCCGCGCGCAGGTCGCCGTGCACGAGCCGGTCCCCGGCCGAGGCGGCGGGCGCGGCCTGCTCCCACGCGACGAGCTCGTCGAGCCGGGACGCCGCCCACGCGCCGAGCCCACCCGCCCGTTCCGCGATCTCGGCACGCTCGCTACCGGACAGCGCAGCGAAGGACTGCCATCCGGTGAAGGACGTCGCGACGTCGTCCACCATCGACGGCAGCTCGTGCCCCGCGCGAGGCCGAGCCGTCGAGAGCTCGACCACGGCGGCGAGGGAGCGCTCGAGGTCCGAGGGACGCCACGGCAGCTCGGGAGAACGTCCGACGACGGCCTCGAAGCCGAGCAGCACCCACTCCCCGTCGTCGGACGACCACAGGAGCCGAGGCGCGTGGACGCTCGACGGGATCGCGGCGGCCGCGCGGATCTCGGCGCGCGCGAGCTCGGGGGAGTGGGGGTTCTGCGCGGGAGAGACGGCCTTGACGAACACCTGGTGCCCGTCGGCGAGCTCGAGGACGCCCGCGAAACCGGGGGAGAACCCGCTCGTCGCGACCACCTCGGCCACGACCTGAGCGCCCGCGTGCGAGGAGATCCGTTCGCGCACGTGCCGGGGCAGGTCACGCCATCCGAGACGTGAGCCGGAGAACGCGGCGGGCGCGTCGCCAGCCTCGGGGGCGCCGTCGTCGGGATTCACGGGTCCATGGTGCCAGCACGGAGGCGGGACGCGCCGCCCGAATCCACGCGGGGCGCTCGTAGACTGCGAGCGATGACCACCTACCTCGACCATGCGGCGACCACGCCGATGCGGGTCGAAGCCGTCGCGGCCCTGACGGCCGCGCTCGCCGAGACGGGCAACGCGTCCTCGCTGCACGCCGCGGGCCGGGCCGCGCGCCGGGCCCTCGAGGAGTCGCGCGAGCAGCTCGCCGGTGCGCTCGGTGCACGTCCGAGCGAGGTCGTGTGGACGGCTGGCGGCACGGAGGCGGACAACCTCGCGATCAAGGGTCTGTTCTGGGCCCCCGGGCGCGCGACCTCGCGCGGCGGCGCATCCTCGTCTCGGCGGTCGAGCATCACGCCGTGCTCGACCCCGCGTTCTGGCTCGCCGAGCACGCGGGGGCCCAGGTGGTGCTGCTCGACGTCGACGCGGACGGGCGGCTCGACACGGACGCCCTGCGCGCCGAGCTCGACGCGCACGGCCACGAGACGGCGTTCGTCTCGGTGATGTGGGCGAACAACGAGATCGGGACGGTCCAGCCGCTCGACCAGGTGGTCGCGGCGGCGCGGCGGCACGGGGTGCCCGTGCACGCGGACGCCGTCCAGGCGCTCGGCCAGGTCCCTCTCGACTTCGCGGCGAGCGGTCTCGACGCGCTCACCGTCTCGGGTCACAAGGTGGGCGGGCCCCACGGCGTGGGGGCGCTCCTCGCACGCCGCGAGCTCGAGCTCACGCCCGTGCTGCACGGCGGGGGACAAGAGCGCGGGGTCCGGTCGGGGACCCTCGACGTGCCGGTCGCCCGCTCGTTCGCCGTCGCGGCGGAGCTCGCGGTGGCCGAGCAAGAGGACTTCGCCGAGCGGGTGGGTCGGCTGCGCGACGAGCTCGTGTCCGCCGTCGTCGGCGCCGTGCCTGATGCCGTGCTGCGCGGGCCGTGGCCCGCGACCACCACCGAGGGCGAGGTGCGACGCCTGCCGGCCAACGCCCTGTTCACGTTCGAGGGCTGCGAGGGGGACTCGCTGCTGTACCTGCTCGACGCGGCGGGCGTCGCGTGCTCCACAGGCTCGGCGTGCCAGGCGGGCGTGCCCCAGCCCTCGCACGTGCTGCTCGCAGCAGGGGTTCCCGAGCAGGTCGCGCGCGGGGCGTTGCGGTTCTCGCTCGGGCGGACGAGCACGCGCGCCGACATCGAGGCGCTCGCGGCCGCTCTGCCGGACGCCATCGACCGTGCCCGACAGGCGGGAATGACCACCGGGTGAGAGCGCGATCACGCTAGAGTCTGGGCGACCCACACTTTCTTCGGGAGCCAATGATGACTCGCAAGCCGTTGATCCTGTCCCTCGCCGCGCTCCTCGTGCTCGTCCTCGCGGGCGGAGGCGCGGCCGTGTGGTTCGCGAACCGTGACGCCGGGCCCGGCCCCGAGTTCGTCACCGCCAAGGGCACCGAGCTGTGGCTCGAGGGAGAGCGCTTCCGGGCCGCGGGCTCCAACAGCTATTGGCCCGCGTTCGCCGAGCCGCCCGTGGTGGACTCGATCTTCCAGGCGGCCGCGGACAACAACTTCAAGGTCATGCGCATGTGGGCGTTCAACGACATCGGGGACCCGGCCGACCCCACCACGAGCATCGACCCGCAGAACACCAACACCTACTTCCAGTACTGGGACGGCACGGCACCCGCGCAGAACGAGGGCGAGAACGGGCTCCAGAAGCTCGACTACGCCATCGCCTCTGCGAAGGAGCGCGGGCTCAAGCTCGTCCTGCCGTTCGTCAACAACTGGGGGCCCTACGGCGGCATGGGCCAGTACGTGGCGTGGGCCGGGCTCGAGGACCACGGGGCCTTCTACACGGACCCGCAGATCCGCCAGTGGTACAAGGACTGGGTCACCTTCTTGCTCAACCGCACCAACACGATCACGGGCGTGCAGTACAAGGACGAACCCACGATCGCCATCTGGGAGCTCGCGAACGAGCCGCGCTGCGACGGGGTGCCGCAGTTCCCCTCCCAGGACTGCTCGAGCGAGACGATCGTCGCGTGGGTGAAGGAGATGGCCGCGCACGTGAAGTCGATCGACTCCAAGCACCTCGTGGGCCTCGGCGACGAGGGCTTCATGTGCACCCAGCCGGACGGTCACTGGACCTACAACTGCTCCACGGGGCAGGACTCGACGGCGTTCGCGCAGGTCGAGGACATCGACATCGTGGGCCTGCACGTCTACCCCGACCACTGGGACACGGACGTCGCGTGGTCGCGCCAGTGGATCCTCGACCACGTCGCGATCGCGGACGCCGTCGACAAGCCCGTGTTCATCGGCGAGTACGGCTGGCGGGGCGACGCGCCGCGCAACGTCGTGTTCGACGACTGGATGAGCGCCTTCGAGGAGGCGGGTGGCGACATCGGCCTGTACTGGTGGATGCAGGTGCGCAACGAGTTCTCGACGCCCAACGACTCCGACGGTTTCACCGCGTACTGCCCCTCGGCCGTGTGCACCCAGACGAGCTACCGCTCGCAAGCCATGGCGACCGGGAGCACCGACTTCCCGCCTGTCCCGGACAACGACCTCCTCACGGCGGTGGTGGGTCGGCCCGTCACGATCGACCTGCTCGCGAACGACGTCTCGCTCCATGGGGAGATCGACCCCACGAGCGTCGACCTCGACCCCGAGTCGGCCGGTGTGCAGACGTACCTCGCGCTGCCCGAGGGCGACGCGAGCGTCGAGGGCGGGGTCCTGACGTTCACGGCGACGGACGCGCTCACCAAGCGCCTCACGCTGAGCTACCTCGTGTCCGACGGCGAGGGGCGGGTGGCCGCCACCCCCGCGACCGTCGCGGTGCTGCCGGGGTCCTGAGCGTGCGCCCCTGACCCCGCGTTCCTGACACTGCACTCCTGACCCGGGCCCGCGCACCGGGGCCGATTATCATGGCTCGGTGCGCGTCCTGGCAGCCCTGTCCGGCGGAGTCGACTCCGCCGTCGCCGCCGCGCGCGCGGTGGACGCCGGGCACGACGTCGTGGGCGTGCACATGGCCCTCTCGCGCAACCGCGACCAGTTCCGCACGGGCTCGCGCGGCTGCTGCTCGATCGAGGACGCGGGGGACGCTCGCCGCGCAGCCGACGTCCTCGGGATCCCGTACTACGTGTGGGACCTGTCGGAGAAGTTCGAGCAGACGGTCGTGGCGGACTTCCTCGCCGAGTACGAGGCCGGGCGCACCCCCAACCCGTGCGTGCGCTGCAACGAGCACATCAAGTTCGCGGCGCTCCTCGACAAGGCCCTCGCGCTCGGCTTCGACGCCGTGTGCACGGGGCACTACGCGCGGATCGTGACCCACGAGGACG
>JAAYZM010000423.1 GCA_012514835.1 Actinomycetales bacterium | reverse complement strand
TTCACGGTGGGGGTGTGCGGCATGGACGTCGCGGGGGAGCTGTGGCTGCTCGTCGTGTGCGCCGTGCTCTCTGCGCTCCTCGGCAGCGCCTTGGGCCTCGCCGCCTCGGCGCTCGCGCGCACGGAGTTCCAGGCCGTCCAGCTCATGCCGGCCACGCTGTTCCCGCAGCTCATCCTGTGCGGCCTGGTGATGCCGCGCGCGCAGATGCCCGAGGTCCTCGAGGCGATCTCCCGGGTGTTCCCGCTCACCTACGTGGTGGATGCCCTGAACGGTGTCGCGCGCGGGACGGCCGCGAGCGACCTGACCGGCGAGCTCCTCCTCGTGGCGGGATTCATCGTGCTCGCCGTCGTCGGCGGCTCCCTCACCCTGCGCCGCCGCACCCCCTGACCCTCCCGCACTCCCGCACCTCCCCACCCCCACTCCGCTGACTTCGGCACTCCTGGCTGACTTCGGCAGGTGCTACTGCCGAAGTCAGCGCAAACTGCCGAAGTCAGCGGGAGGGGGGAGGGGGGAGGGGGCTTGCGGCGGGGTCAATGGGCCACTGGTGGGGAGCGGCGGCGCTCTATACCGTGAACATGCCTGAGATCGGTGGTCTCGGACGGTTCTCGAGCCGGGGAGCGTAGTGATTCAGTTCAAGCACACGTCGCGGGTGCAGGCGTTGGAGTTTCGTGACTTTGTGCGGGCGCGTGAGCCGTTCAAGTTGCGAGAGTTGGCGCGACGGATCGTGGAGTCCGGAGGTTCGGTCGAGGAACTGGATGCCTCGTTCGCGTCGTTGGTGCCGCTTTGGGAGTGGTTCGTAAAATCTGCGCGGGCCGGGTGCCCTGGGGTCGAGCCGGGGGTAGTGCCGGCCGGTGGCGTGACCTGGTGGCGGGTGGGGCGGATACGCCCGAGCGTCGGTCGGAGCTGGCGGCTATGCGGAAGCGGATCGTGGTGGCGGAGGGGATCGAGCACTATCTGCGTCTGGTGTGGGAGAGGCATTCTCCGCCGACGTCGTGGGAGATCCATGTCACCCCGGAGCGTGAGCGTGAGTTGCTTGGCGATCACCATATGACTGGGGTCACCGCAGGGACCCACTGGCGTCAGGTTGACCTTGCCGAGAGCCTCGAGGACGCCCCTCTGACCGGGCGCATCCACGCGTACCGCTCAGACGGGCTGGTAGCGCTGTTGATGCGCCGAGAGCGCTGGACGGAGTTGCCGGTGCAGGGGCGAGGTCCGTCGGTTCTGGCGCCGCACCTGGACATGGATCTGGGTCCGATCCCCGAGGCGGCGGCGGTCTCCCCGGTGTGGATGTGGCCGGAGGTGGGGCCCGCGGAGGTGCGAACGGGACGAAAGCAGGCTCCGGCTGAGCCGGTGCTGCTGTGGCGTGGGACCTTCGATGATCTGGAGCGTCCCGAGCTGCTGGGAGTGCTGGACGCCCATGCCGTGACCGAGGCCCTGGCGGAGCTGGGCTTCGTCGGCCCGGAAGGTGCCCCGCTGGACGAGGAAGGCCTGATGGTTCTGGCGTCCCAGGCCGGTGAGGGCGACGGTGACGGCGTGATGGACCCTGGCCAGTTCCCAGAAGGCCCGCCTCATCAAGGAGAACCACATGGAGTAAGGCGGCGAGTCGCGGCACGCCGCCGCTGTCACGGCCGCGACGCGAAGCGCTCCAGGAGGTCTGCGTGCCCGAACACCACGAGCAGGTCGTTCGCGGAGACCCGGGTCTCGGGCGTCGCGTACTCGAACTCCTCGCCGGGGGACTTCACGCCGACGACGGTCACGCCGTACCGCGTGCGCACCTTCGACTGCGCGAGCGTGAACCCGTGGGTCTCGCGCGGCGGGCGCATCTTGACCACGGTGAAGCCGTCCTCGACCTCGATGTAGTCCAGCAGCTTGCCCGAGACGAGGTGAGCCACCCGCGCCCCGGCGTCGGCCTCGGGCGAGACCACGTGGTGCGCGCCGATGCGCTGCAGGATCCGCGCGTGCTCCGCGGAGATCGCCTTGGCCCAGATCTGCGGGGTCCCCAGGTCCACGAGGTTCCCCGTGATGAGGACGGACGCCTCGAGCGCGGTGCCGACGCCGACGACGGCCACCGGGAAGTCCCGCACCCCGAGCTGGATCAGCGCCTCGGGGTTGGTCGCGTCCGCCTCGACGAGGGGCAGCCGCCCGGACCAGTGCTGCACCAGCTCCGGGTCGCGCTCGACCACGAGGACGTCGTGGCCCAGCCGGTCGAGCGTCGAGGCGATCGCGGCCCCGAAGCGCCCCATGCCGATCACGAGCACGCCCGAGCCCTCGGGGGCGCGCAAGGTCTCGCCGGTGGTGCTCGTCAGCAGGTGCTTGTCGCTGTCAGCCAATGATCGGCCTCTCCTCCGGGTAGCGGATCACGCGGCGCCTCTCGCGCAGCGCGAGCGCGGCCGCCACCGTCATCGTGCCGGTGCGGCCCACGAACATCAATGCGGAGATCACGTACTTCCCGGCGTCGGGCAGGTCTGCGGTGACCCCCGTGGACAGTCCGCACGTGCCGAACGCGGACAGGACCTCGAACAGGACCACGTCGAGCGTCCAGTCGGTGAGCTCGAGGAGCACGAGGCACGAGACGAGCACGATGGTCGCACCCACGAAGCTCACGGCCACGGCGAGGCGCAGGGTGGACCGCGGGATGCGCCGCCCCCACACGTCCACGTCGCGGTCGCCGCGCGCCTCGGCGATGATCGCGAGCACGAGCACGGCGAGCGTGGTGACCTTGATGCCGCCGGCCGTCGAGGCGCTGCCGCCACCCACGAACATCAGCGCGTCCGTCATGAGCCACGTGGCCTCGCGCATCTCGCCCACGTCGAGGGTCGCGAAGCCGCCCGAGCGGGGCATGACGCCGGCGAACAGCGCGGACAGCACGCGGGAAGCGCCGTCCTGGGCCCCGAGCGTGTCGGGGTTGTTCCACTCGAAGGCCCCGATCGCGAGGGCCCCCAGACCGACCAGCCCGCCGCTCGTGACGAGCGTGAGACGCGAGTGCAGGTTCAGACGCCGCCACCTCTTGCGCGTCCGCCACACCGCGGCGAGCGTCATGATCACGGGGAACCCGAGCGAGCCGAGGAACACGCCCACGATGATCGGCAGCAGCACCCACCAGTCGCCGTAGTGCGGGATGAGGCCGTCCGGGGTGGGCACGAAGCCCGCGTTGTTGAACGCGGAGACCGAGTAGAACACCGAGTGCCACGCTGCTGACCCGAGGTCGTCCTCGATCATCGCGAAGCGCGGGAACAGCACGAGCGCGAGCGCCGTCTCGATCGTCACGGACGCGATCACCACGGTGCGGATGAGGGAGCCGACCTCGCCCAGGCGGGCCGTCTTCGTCTCCGAGGCGGCGAGGAGCTTCTGGGTGAGCCCGATGTGCCGCGAGACGGCGAGCCCCAGCACGGACGCGAGCGTCATGACGCCCAGGCCGCCGATCTGGATGCCCAGCAGGATCACCACGTGCCCCCACGTGGACCAGTACTCGCCCGTGGGGACGGTGGTCAGTCCCGTGACGGACACCGCGGAGACGGCCGTGAACACCGCGTCCACGAAGGGTGCGCGCTGGCCGCTCGTGGTCGCGACGGGCATCGACAGCAGGGCCACGAAGATCGCGATGATCCCCGCGAAGGCCGTGACGGCGAGGCGCGCAGGGGAGCTGCGCGCGAGGCGGTCGACGAAGTCACGCGGGCCCCACAGCACCGCGTCCCACGATCTCGCCATCCACACCTCCCACCGGCGGGCACCACTCTTCCACCTACCGGCCCCGCCGGACGTGCGACGCCCGGGCGCGGCGTCGTGGCTAGCGTGGGGCCATGACCACGGGACTGGTGTGGCACGACGACGTGCTCGGCTACGACTTCGGCCCCACGCACCCCATGTCGCCCGTGCGCCTCGACCTGACCATCCGGCTCGTGCGCGCGCTCGGGCTGCTCGACGCGCCCAGCCTGTCGCTCGTGGCGGCGCGAGAGGTGTCCGACGGCGAGCTCCTGGCGGTCCACACCCCCGAGTACGTCCGCGCCGTGCGTGAGGCCTCCCTTCCCGGCGCCCGGCCACGCGGCGCGTTCGGGCTCGGTTCGGGCGACGTCCCGGCGTTCGAGGGCATGCACTCAGCGAGCGCCCGCATCGTGGGCGGTTCGCTCGACGCGGCGCTCGCGGTCTGGCGCGGGGACCTCGACCACGCGGTCAACGTCACGGGCGGGCTGCACCACGCGATGCCGTCTGCGGCGTCTGGCTTCTGCGTCTACAACGACGCCGCCGTCGCGATCCGCGGCCTCCTCGACGCCGGTGCGCAGCGCGTCGCGTACGTGGACGTCGACGCCCACCACGGCGACGGCGTCGAGGCGGTGTTCTGGGACG
>JAAYZM010000422.1 GCA_012514835.1 Actinomycetales bacterium | reverse complement strand
CTCAAGGCGGCGCTGGGACCGCTCGGGCTAACGGCGCCGTTCGTCCCGACCGGCGAGCTCGACGGCGTGTTCCGGGAGGCCTACGTGAGCGCCGCCGTGCAGTCGGCCACGATCACCGTCGCGGAGAAGGGCACCGTCGCGGCGGCCGTGACGCAACTCGACCTGCGCGCGGGCAGCGCACCCCCCGAGCCGGACGCCGTCCTGCGTCTCGATCGGCCGTTCGACTTCCAGATCGTGGAGGTCGACACGATGCTCCCGCTCTTCGTGGGTCACGTCGCCGACCCCTCGCAGGGCCGCTGAGCGTCACCAGGACACGGGCAGAGGGCGACCTTCCTCGTACCCGGCCGCGGACTGGATGCCCACGACGGCCCGCTCGGAGAACTCCTCGAGCGTGCCCGCGCCCACGTAAGTGCACGCCGAGCGCAGTCCGGAGGTGATCTGGTCCAGGAGGTCCTCGACGCCGGGCCGCTGCACGTCGAGGTACATCCGCGAGGACGATATGCCCTCCTCGAACAGGCCCTTGCGCGCGCGGTCGAACGGCGAGTCGTCGCGCGTGCGGGCCGCGACAGCGCGCGCCGAGGCCATCCCGAAGGACTCCTTGTACAGGCGCCCGTCCGCGTCCTCGTGGAGGTCGCCGGGGGACTCGTGCGTGCCCGCGAACCACGAGCCCACCATGACCTGCGACGCGCCCGCGGCGAGGGCGAGCGCGACGTCGCGAGGATGCCGGATCCCGCCGTCGGCCCACACGTGCTTGCCGAGCTCGCGCGCCGCGGCGGCGCACTCGAGCACGGCGGAGAACTGCGGGCGTCCGACGGCGGTCATCATGCGTGTGGTGCACATCGCGCCCGGGCCTACCCCGACCTTGACGATGTCCGCACCCGCGGCGATCAGGTCGCGGGCGCCCGCGGCCGTGACGACGTTGCCGGCCGCGACGGGCACGTGCGGGTCGAGCGAGCGCACGGCCTCGAGGGCGTCGAGCATGCGGCGCTGGTGCCCGTGCGCCGTGTCCACGACGAGCACGTCCGCCCCGGCCTCGAGGAGCGCGGCCGCCTTGCCCTTGACGTCCCCGTTGATGCCCACGGCGGCGGCCACCCGCAGGTGACCGTCCGCATCGAGGGCGGGGGAGTAGATCGAGGACCGGAGCGCCCCCGTGCGCGTGATGACGCCCACCAGGACGCCGTCGTCGTCCACCACGGGCGTGAAGCGCCGGCGCGAGGCGTGCAGGCGGTCGAACGCGACCCGCAGGGCGTCCGGGCGCGCGAAGACGCTCGCCTCGACCACGGTGGGCTGCGGCGTCATGACGTCGCCCACCTGCGTGAAGCGGTCCACGCCCTGGCAGTCGGCCTCCGCGATCACGCCCACGGGGCGCCCCTCGGTGACCACCACGGCGGCTCCGTGCGAGCGCTTGCCGATGAGCGTCATGGCGGTGTGCACGGTGTCCCCGGGCTCGACGGTCACGGCGCTCTCGACCACGGTGTGGCGGGACTTCACCGATGCGATCACGTCCGCCACGACGTCCGCGGGGATGTCCTGGGGGATCACAGCGATGCCACCGCGTCGCGCGACCGTCTCGGCCATGCGCCGCCCAGAGACGGCCGTCATGTTCGCCACGACGATCGGGATGGTGGTGCCCGTCCCGTCGCTCGACGAGAGGTCGACGTCGAGGCGCGAGCCCACCTCGGAGCGGTTCGGCACAAGGAAGACGTCGCCGTAGGTGAGGTCCGTGGTGGGCTGCTGACCGTCGAGGAATCGCATGGTTCCAGCCTACGGCGCCACCCGCGGGGACCTCGTGGAGATCTGGTGCCCGGTGCACGCCGGGCGGCGCGCGTGGTGCGGGGCGCCGTAGCATGGTCCGATGGCCATCCTGGACCGCATCAGCTCGCCCGCCGACGTCCGTCGGCTCTCGGCGTCGCAGGTGCGCGAGCTCGCCGCGGAGATCCGCGACTTCCTCGTGCAGTCCGTCTCGCGGACCGGTGGTCACCTCGGGCCCAACCTCGGTGTGGTCGAGCTGACGATCGCCCTGCACCGCGTGTTCGACTCCCCGCGCGACGCGATCGTGTTCGACACGGGCCACCAGGCGTACGTCCACAAGCTCCTCACGGGGCGGCGGGACTTCTCGCGGCTGCGCCAGGAGGGCGGACTTTCCGGCTACCCGAGCCGGGCCGAGTCCGCGCACGACGTGGTCGAAAACTCGCACGCCTCGACGGCCCTGAGCTGGGCGGACGGCATCGCGAAGGCCTACGAGGTCACGGGCAAGGGCGACCGGCACGCCGTCGCGATCATCGGTGACGGCGCGCTCACGGGCGGCATGGCCTGGGAAGCGCTCAACAACATCGCCGAGAGCCCGCACCGCCCGCTCGTCATCGTGGTGAACGACAACGGGCGCTCGTACGCCCCGACCATCGGGGGCATGGCGCACCACCTCGACACGCTGCGCACCACGCGCGGCTACGAGAACGTGCTCTCGTGGGGCAAGCGCACGCTGCGCCACGCCGGCCCCCCGGGACGTCTCGCGTACGACGCGCTGCACGGGCTCAAGAAGGGCGTCAAGGACGTCCTCACGCCGCAGGGCATGTTCGAGGACCTCGGGATCAAGTACATGGGCCCCGTGGACGGCCACGACGCCCAGGCCGTCGAGAAGTCGTTGCGGACGGCGAAGGCCTTCGGCGGGCCCGTGATCGTGCACGTCATCACGGAGAAGGGGCGCGGCTACACGCCGGCCGAGAACCACGTGGCCGACCGCTTCCACGCCGTGGGTCAGATCCACCCCGAGACGGGGCTCCCCGTCGCGCCGTCGCGCTTCGGCTGGACGGCCGTGTTCGCGGACGAGATCGTGTCGATCGGGCGGCGGCGCCCCGACGTCGTCGCAATCACGGCGGCGATGCTCGAGCCGGTCGGTCTTGCGCCGTTCGCGGCCCAGTTCCCCGAGCGGACGTTCGACGTGGGGATCGCCGAGAAGCACGCCGCGACCTCCGCCGCCGGCATGGCCTTCGCGGGCCTGCACCCCGTGGTCGCCCTCTACGCGACGTTCCTCAACCGTGCCTTCGACCAGGTGCTCATGGACGTGGCCCTGCACCGGGCGGGCGTCACCTTCGTGCTCGACCGCGCGGGGATCACGGGCGACGACGGCGCGAGCCACAACGGCATGTGGGACCTCGCGATGCTGCGCATCGTGCCCGGGCTGCACCTCGCGACCCCGCGCGACGAGGCGACGCTGCGGGACGCGCTGCGGGCCGCCGTGGAGATCGAGGACGCGCCGAGCGTCGTGCGGTACCCGAAGGGCGCGCTCGCCGATCCGCTGCCCGCGGTCGAGTCCCTCGACGGCGTGGACGTGCTCGCGCGCGTGGAGCCGCCGCGGACGGCGAAGAACGCGGCCCGCGTGCTCGTGGTCGGGCTCGGCTCGATGGCGCGCACGGGTGTCGAGACGGCCGAGATCCTCGGGGAGCACGGGGTGGTCGCGACCGCCGTGAGCCCCACGTGGGTGCTGCCGATGCCCGTCGCGCTCGTCAAGCTCACGGGCGACTACGACCTGGTCGTGACGATCGAGGACGGGGTCGCGGAAGGTGGACTGGGCGCGCTGCTCGCCGAGCGGGCCGCTCGCGCGGGCATCCGTACCCCGGTGCACGCCGTCGGCCTCCAGACGCGCTTCCTTGACCACGCCGCGCGGCCGTCGATCGTGGCGGCGCACCGCCTCGGCGCGGCGGATGTCGCGCGCGACGTGAGCGATCTGCTGCGCACGCTGCCCCGGGTGTGATCTGCGGCACGCCAGCGGGGCCGGGGGACCTTCGGCCCACAAACATGGGATGACT
>JAAYZM010000421.1 GCA_012514835.1 Actinomycetales bacterium | reverse complement strand
GTTGTGGCGCGACCCGGCCGCCCGCCTGCCCGCGCGGCTCGTGTTCCAGCTCGCCCGCTTCCTCACGGGCATCGAGATCCACCCCGGTGCGCGGATCGGGCGGCGGCTGTTCATCGACCATGGCATGGGTGTGGTGATCGGCGAGACCACCGTGATCGGTGACGACGTGCTGCTATTCCACGGCTCGACCCTGGGCGGCAAGACGATGCGCAAGGGCAAGCGCCACCCCACCGTGGGCAACAACGTGGTGATCGGCGCGGGCGCCAAGGTGCTCGGTCCCGTGTGGATCGGGGACGGTGCGCAGGTCGGGGCGAACGCCGTGGTGGTGCACGACGTCCCCGCCGACGCCGTGGCCGTGGGCATCCCCGCACGCATCCGGCACCCCCGCCCGGAGTGGTCGGCGAGCGTGGACGACCCCGCGATCTACATCTGACGCCCTGCGGCTTGCGGTGGGTTGTGCGCGCACAGCGCACCGCAAGGAACGTTGTGCGCGCACAACTCACCGCAACGTGGCGGTGGTGCGTGGGCATGAGGAACTTGTTTGGGTAGCACTAGAACAAGTACACTGGGCGCGTGCTCTTCCGCATCGACCCTCACGCCGCGAGGCCGCTCTTCGAGCAGCTCGCGGACCAGGTGCGCGCCGCGGCGTCCCGCGGTGAGCTCGCGCCGGGCGAACGCCTCCCCGCGGCACGCGACCTCGCAGCCTCCCTCGACGTCAACGTCCACACCGTCCTGCGGGCCTACCAGGAACTGCGTGACGAGGGCCTCGTCGAGCTCCGTCGCGGGCGCGGCGCCGTCATCACGAGCCGAGCAGGACAAGACCATCGCCCGCTGCACGCGGCACTGTCCGCCGTCGTCGTCGAGTCTCGCCGCCTGGGGCTTCCTCTCGAGGCGGTGACCGCGCTCGTGCGCGATGCCTTCGCCGACGACGGCGCCCCCCGGCCCACCCCCACCCCTACGGAGCCGCCATGACCCGCACCCCCGTCCCGCACCGTCTCACGAACGCCCTGTGGACCCTGGCGGTGCCGCTCGTCCTCGCCGGGACCGCCGTCGCGCTCGTGCTCTCGTGGCGCGACCGACTCCCCGACCCCGTGGCCGTGCACTGGGGCCCCGACGGGGTGGACGGCGTCGGCGGGCTCACCGAGCTGGTGCTCCCGCTCGCGATCGCGGTCCCCGTGCTCGCCGTGGGGATGTGGGCGCTCGGGCACTTCCTGGGACGGGCCGGGCTCACCCGGCGCCTCGCGGCCGCGAGCGCAGTGTGGACCGGCGCGTACGTCTCGGGCGTCACGCTCACCACGGCGGCGGTCCAGCTCGACCGGGCGGACGCGTCCCAGGCGGGCTCCCTGGGCGTCGGGATGACGGTGAGCCTCGTCGCGGCGTGCGCCCTCGCGCTGCTCGCCGGGCGCCTCACCCCCGGTGACCGGCCGCAACCTGCGAGCACACCGGTCCCCGCCGGGGCGGCCCGGTTGCCGCTCGGCACGGACGAGCGGGCGAGCTGGGTGCGTTCGGCGGGCCAGGGCGGCACGTGGGTGATCGTGGCGTTCGTCGCGGTGACCGTGGCGCTGCTGGGCTGGGCGACCAGGTCCTGGGTGTTCCCCGTGGCGTTCGCGCTCTTCCTGGGGCTGCTCATCGTGGGATTCACGCAGTGGACCGTCTCGGTCGACGCGCGCGGGCTCACGGCGGTGGGGCGCCTCGGTTGGCCGCGCCAGCACGTCCCGCTCGACGAGGTGGAGTCCGCGAGCGTGCGCGAGATCCACCCCGTGCGCGAGTTCGGCGGCTGGGGGCTGCGCACGAGCGTCAAGGACGGCGCCACGGGCGTGGTGCTGCGCAGCGGTCCCGGGATCGAGGTGCAGCGCACCGGTGGGCGGCGGTTCGTGGTGACGGTGGACGACGCCGAGACCGGGGCGGCCCTCCTCAACACGCTCGCCGCCCGGTCGCGCTGACACCGCGTCTCAGGATCCGGACGCCGTAGCCCGCTTCCGCCGTCGTCCCCGCACGGGGGCCGTCCAGGATGCGGGACGTAC
>JAAYZM010000420.1 GCA_012514835.1 Actinomycetales bacterium | reverse complement strand
CGTTCGACCACGTCGGCCGTGAGGGGGGTCCCTCGGACGGCGACCTCCGCGAGCGCGTCGAGGAGCTGTTCGGCGAGTGAGACCTCGCCCGTGGGTCCGGACACCGTGATCTCGTTGCCGCGCACGTGGAAGTCGAGGGCCGGGAACGCGTCCTCGATCGCACGCAGCACCTCGTCCCCCGTGCCGAGCAGGCTCACCATCGGGACGTGGCTCGGCACGGAGATGCGGTGCTCGACCCTCGAGGACGGCGCCGGGCCCTGCATCGCAGGCTGTGTCATGTCAGGCGGGGCTCCAACCGAGGGGCTCAGGTCCGGCGATGACATGGCCGTGCACGTGGAACACGGACTGCCCCGCGTGCGGGCCCGTGTTGAAGATGAGGCGGAACTGCCCGTTGCCCTCTTGCGCCGCGACCTCCTCGGCGAGCTCGACCACGCGGCCCAGCAGCGCGGGGTTGCCGCTCGCGAGCTGTGTGACGTCCCCGTAGTGCTCGCGCGGCACCACGAGCACGTGCACGGGAGCCTTCGGGTCGATGTCGCGGAAAGCCACGGCGTGCTCGTCCTGCGCCACGACGTCCGCGGGCAGGTGGCCCGCGACGATCCGGCAGAACAGGCAGTCGGTCACGGTCGATGACATGCCCCCAGGGTAGACCGCCCGTCGAGATCCGGGGTTCACTAGAGGCAGGTTCCCGCCTCGGGTGGCGGGTCACGACGAGGGGGAGACGATGACGCACCGCACTATGAAGAACACCCTGACGAGGGCCGTGGTGGCCGCCGTGGGGCTCGTGCTCGTGGCGGCGTGCCAGACCACGGCGCAGTTGCCCGCGACCTCGCCGTCGGACACCATCGCGTCCCCGGTCGCGAGCCCCTCGTCGTCGGACACCCCCTCCCCCTCGCCCTCCCCGGAGCCGAGCCCGAGCGATACTGCCGAGCCCCTCCCCGAGGCCGCCGCGCCGACCGCCGCGGGCGACAACGCGATCCTGTCCCCCGCCGACGGCGCGACCGTCACGGGCCCGCTCGTCACCGTCTCCGGCACGGGCACCGCGTTCGAGGCGACGTTGCTGTGGCGCGTGGTCGTGGCCGGGACCGAGGACGTCGTGGCCGAGGACTTCACGATGGCGGGCTCGATGGGAGAGATCGGGCCGTTCGAGTTCGAGGTCGAGCTCGCGCCCGGCACCTACCAGGCCGAGGTCTGGGCTCCCGACATGTCCGACGGCGAGGCCGGCGGGCCCGATCGCATCGACCTCGTGGCCGTGACCTTCGTGGTGGAGTAGCCCGCCCGAGGCCCTTGGTCCCCTGCGACCGGGCGGAACCTGACGGACACTCGAAGAGGTACCCAGGAGGCAACGGGGCCTTCTGGGACCCCTCCCAGGGAGGCCGCCATGGCCCGCTACGTCCAGGACTTCGCCGAGGGCAACAAGGACCAGAAGGACCTGCTCGGTGGCAAGGGCGCGAACCTCGCCGAGATGACCCGGCTCGGCCTGCCCGTCCCGCCCGGGTTCACCATCACCACCGAGGCGTGCCGCCACTTCATGGCCACCGGTGAGGTCCCGCCCGAGCTGCGCGTCGAGGTCACCATGGCGCTGCGTCGCATGGAGGACGCGCTCGACCGGCGCCTGGGTGACTACCGCGAGCCGCTGCTCGTGTCCGTGCGCTCCGGGGCGAAGTTCTCGATGCCCGGGATGATGGACACCGTCCTCAACATCGGGCTCAACGACGCCTCCGTGCAGGGCCTGGTCGAGTGGAGCGGCGACGAGCGGTTCGCCCTCGACTCCTACCGGCGGCTCATCCAGATGTTCGCCAAGACGGTGTTCGAGATCGACGGCGACCTGTTCGCCGAGCAGCTCGACGCGCTCAAGGAGCGCCAGGGGTACACGTCCGACACCGAGATGGACGCGAAGGACCTGCGCGAGCTGGTCGAGGCCTTCAAGGAGATCGTCCGCACCGAGACGGGACGCGACTTCCCGCAGCACCCGCGCGAGCAGCTCGACCTCGCGATCGAGGCCGTGCTCGGGTCCTGGAACTCGACGCGCGCCCGCATCTACCGGCGCCGCGAGCGCATCCCGGACAACCTCGGCACGGCCGTCAACGTGTGCTCCATGGTGTTCGGCAACCTGTCCGCGGACTCCGGCACGGGAGTGTGCTTCACGCGCGACCCCGCCACGGGCCACACGGGCGTCTACGGGGACTACCTGACCAACGCGCAGGGCGAGGACGTCGTGGCGGGCATCCGCAACACGCTGTCCCTCGCGGACCTCGAGAAGCTCGACCCCGCGTCCTACCTCGAGCTGCGCCAGGCCATGCGCACCCTCGAGACCCACTACCGAGACCTGTGCGACATCGAGTTCACGATCGAGCGCGGGAAGCTGTGGCTCCTCCAGACCCGCGTGGGCAAGCGCACCGCCGCCGCAGCGTTCCGGATCGCCGACCAGCTCGTGGACGAGCACCTCATCACGCTCGACGAGGCCCTCGCGCGCGTGAGCGGAGAGCAGCTCTCCCAGCTCATGTTCCCGCAGTTCGCCCGGGACGCCGCCCGCACGCTCCTCACGCAAGGCATGGCCGCCTCCCCGGGGGCCGCCGTCGGGCAGGCCGTCCTCGACCCCGCACGCGCCGAGGAGATGGCCGCACAAGGCATCGACGTCATCCTGGTTCGCCGCGAGACCAACCCGGACGACCTCGGCGGCATGGTGGCCGCCGTCGGGATCCTCACCGCACGGGGCGGGAAGACCTCGCACGCGGCCGTCGTGGCTCGCGGCATGGGCCGCACGTGCGTGGTGGGCGCGGACGCCCTCGACGTGGACTACGGCGCGCGCGTGGTGCGCGTGGGCGCCAGGACCGTGACGGAGGGCGACGTCATCGCGATCGACGGAGCGAGCGGCGAGGTGTTCCTCGGCTCCGTGCCCGTCGAGCCCTCCCCCGTGGCCCTCTACCTCGAGGAAGGGCTCGACGTCGCGCTCGAGCGGGCCGGGGCCGACGACGAGGGCGCCGACCTGGTGCGCGCCGTCGACCGCATCCTCACGCACGCCGACTCCGTGCGCCGCCTGCGCGTCCACGCGAACGCGGACTCCGCCGACGACGCCCGCCGGGCCCGACGCCTCGGTGCGCAGGGCATCGGGCTGTGCCGCACCGAGCACCAGTTCCTGGGTGCGCGGCGTGGTTACGTCGAGCAGGTCGTGCTCGCCGAGGACGACGCGACGCGCGAGGCCGCGCTCGACGCGCTGCTCCCGCTGCAGCGCGAGGACTTCACCAGTCTGCTGCGCGCCATGGACGGGCTCGAGACCACCATCCGGCTCCTCGACCCACCGCTCCACGAGTTCTTGCCGGACCTCACCGAGCTGAGCGTGCGCGTCGCGCTCGCCGCGCAGGCGCGCAAGCTCGCGGGTGGCGGGGAGGTGCCCGAGGACGAGGCGCGTGACGTGCGGCTGCTCGCCGCCGTGCGCCACATGCACGAGGCCAACCCGATGCTCGGGCTGCGGGGCGTGCGTCTCGGGCTCGTGGTGCCCGGGCTGTTCGCCCTCCAGGTGCGGGCGATCGGCGAGGCCACCGCGGCCCTGCGCGCCGAGGGGCTCGACCCGCGCCCGGCCATCATGGTGCCGCTCGTGGGCTCGGTCATGGAGCTCGTGCTGATCCGCGACGAGGCGCGCGAGGTGCTCGCGGGCGTGTCCGAGGAGACGGGGGTCCCGCTCGACCTGCCCATCGGCGTGATGATCGAGCTGCCGCGCGCTGCCCTCACGGCGGACCGGATCGCCGAGGCCGCCGACTTCTTCTCGTTCGGCACCAACGACCTCACGCAGACCACGTGGGGCTTCTCGCGCGACGACGTCGAGGGCGCGTTCTTCCCCCACTACCTGTCCAACGGCGTGCTGACGATCTCTCCGTTCGAGACGCTCGATGCCCACGGCATCGGGAGGCTCGTGCGGATCGCCGTCGAGGAGGGCCGCTCCACCAAGCCGGACCTGCCGATCGGGGTGTGCGGCGAGCACGGCGGGGACCCGGAGTCCATCCGGTTCTTCGACGCCGCCGGGCTCGACTACGTCTCGTGCTCGCCGTTCCGCGTCCCGGTCGCCCGCCTCGAGGCGGGCCGCGCCGCGGTAGAGACCACGACCGCAGACTCCCGCTGACCCACTTCCGCCGAGATAGGCAGTTCGGAACTGCCTATCTCAGCGGAAGTGAGGGGGTTACCAGCGGTCCAGGTGGTGGGAGAGGAGTGCCAGGGCGACGGGGCCCGCGGTGGACGTGCGCAGGACGTGCGGGCCCAGGCGGACGGGGCGGGCACCCGCGGCGGTGAGGGCCTCGAGCTCGCGGTCAGAGATCCCGCCTTCGGGGCCGACGACGATCAGCACCTCGCCGCGCACCCCCGCGACCCAGGACAGCGCCCCGGCCAGGCCGTCCTCGGCGGACTCGTGCAGCACGAGCGCCGCTCCCCCGGCCTCGACCGTGCGCGCCACTCGCGCCGTGAGCTCGCGCGAATCGAGGGCGTCCTCGACGCGGGGCTTGCGGGCCCGCCGGGACTGCTTGACGGCGCTGCGGACCGTGGCCCGCCAGCGCGCCTGGCTCTTCGCGGCACGCGCGCCGCGCCAGACGACGACGGACCGCTCGGCCTGCCACGGCACCACGGCGTCGACACCCACCTCGGTGGCGGCCTCGACGGCGAGCTCGTCCCGGTCGCCCTTCGCGAGGGCCTGGACCAGCACGAGCTCGGGGTCCGGTGCGGGCTCGTCCTCGCGCGCCTCGACGCGCAGGGTCAGCCCCTCGGGCCCGACCTCCTCGATGACGGTGTGCAGCCGCACGCCCGCGCCGTCCACGACGTCGATGCGCTCCCCCACGGCACGGCGCTGGACCACGCCCGCGTGGCGCCCCTCCTGGCCGTCGAGCAGGTAGGAGTCACCCGCGGCGATGCCGTCGAGCGTCCCCTCGCCCGCGAGGAACACCGGTGCGCTCATCGACCCGAGAGCTTCTCTCGCAGCTTCGCGAAGACCCCGGGGTTGGCAGCGGCGAGGCGCGCCTCGGGACGCTCTTCCCCGCGCAGCGCGGCGAGCTGGCGCAACAGCTCGGCCTGCTCGTCGTCCACCGCCGTGGGCACCGCGACCTCGACGTGCACGTGCAGGTCACCGCGACCGGACCCGTGCAGGTGCCCGACGCCGAGCCCCCGGAGAGTCTCGACGTGACCGGGCTGCGTGCCCGGGCGCAGGTCCACCTCGTGCGGGCCGTCGAGCGTGTCGATCTCGAGGACGGTCCCGAGCGCGGCCGCCGTCATCGGCACCTCGAGCGTGCCGTGCAGGTCGTCCCCGCGGCGCACGAGGGTCTCGTGCTGCTTCTCGCGCACCTCGAGGTAGACGTCCCCGGCGGGGCCTCCGGCCGGACCCACCTCGCCCTGGCCCGTGAGCTTGATGCGGGTTCCCG
>JAAYZM010000419.1 GCA_012514835.1 Actinomycetales bacterium | reverse complement strand
GCGGCTGGTCGGTGCACCCCCCGGGTACGTCGGGTACGAAGAGGGTGGGCAGCTCACCGAGGCCGTCCGCCGTCGGCCCTACTCCGTGGTGCTGCTCGACGAGGTCGAGAAGGCCCACCCGGAGATCTTCGACATCCTGCTCCAGGTGCTCGACGACGGCCGGCTCACCGACGGCCAGGGGCGCACCGTGGACTTCCGCAACGCGATCCTCGTGCTGACGTCGAACCTCGGCTCGGGCTTCCTCGTGGACCCGACGCTCGACGAGAAGGCCAAGCGCGAGGGCGTGATGCAGGCCGTGCGCGCGAGCTTCAAGCCGGAGTTCATCAACAGGCTCGACGACATCGTCATCTTCGACGCCCTGACCCTCGAGGACCTCGGGCACGTGGTGGACCTCCAGGTGGAGCACCTGTCGCGGCGCCTCGCGGACCGGCGCATCACGCTCGAGGTCTCGACCGCCGCGCGCGAGTGGCTCGCCCTCGAGGGCTACGACCCGGCGTTCGGGGCCCGGCCGCTGCGCCGCCTGGTGCAGAAGGAGATCGGGGACCGGCTCGCCAAGGCGATGCTGTCCGGCCAGGTCACGGACGGCGCCCGCGTGGCGGTCGACCTCTCGACGGACGGCGAGGCTCCAACCCTGACCCTGGCAGCCTCAGCGGGCTGACAGCCGCAACGTGGAGGGTTCGTTCCCTGGGAGGAAACAAACTCTCCACGATCAGCTGGGATCGGCGGGGGGTGACGGAGGCGGCGGCGCGGGGTCTTGGGCCGACGACGGCGTCTCGCGGGACTCTGCGTCCTCGATGCGGGCCTGCGCGAGGGCCAGCTCGCGGGCCAGCACGGTGATGCGGGACGTGAGCTGGCGGGTGCGCCGCAAGGACGTCGCGATGAAGGACAAGAACGCGATGACCAGGGCGTAGAGCAGCAGGTCGGTGCCACGGCCCACGCCCACGAACCCGGCGAGCTGCGAGAGCACCGTCGGGAACGCGACGGAAACGACGGCGGCCACGACGAAGCCGAGCAGCAGCAACCGGCGGATCGCCTGGTGCCGCGAGTCCGCCGTGGTGCGGTTGAGCAGGAGCGCGACACCCACGATCCCCAGGATCAGCAGCACCTGGATGAGCGTGATGCCCGAGGAGACGGGCGTGCCGTCGGGATTCATCGGGGGCTCCTTGCCTCAGCGTGGCCGTCGTCGGACATCGTCGCCTGAACGCCCCTCACCTGAACACCAGGTCCACGAGGATGTTCACGGAGTTGAGGCTCGACTGCCCCTTGCCGCGCGAGTAGTCGGTGTAGAGGACGTGGACGGGGTGCTCGGCCCACGGCAGGCCCGTGCGCCCGATGTGCAGCACGATCTCGCTCGCGTGGGCCATGCCGTCCTGGCGCAAGCGGATGCGGCGCGCGGCGTCGGCGCGGATCACGCGCAGCCCGTTGTGGGCGTCGGTGAGCCGCATGCCCGTGCTCTGGCGCGTGAACCACACGGCGAGCTTGAGCACGATGCGCCGCACGAGGCCCGCCTCGACGCGCTCGGACAGGAAGCGCGAGCCGAACACGGCGGCGAGGTCCTCCTCGCGCGCGCGGGCGAGCATGTCGAGCGCGTCGGTGACCTGGTGCTGGCCGTCCGCGTCGAACGTCACGACGTAGCGCGCACCCGGCCGGGAGAGCGCGTACTCGATGCCCGTCTGCAGCGCGGCACCCTGCCCGAGGTTCACGGGGTGGCGCACCACCTTCGCGCCCGCGGCCCGCGCGAGCTCGCCCGAGCCGTCCGTCGAGCCGTCGTCGACGCACACCACGTGCGCGAGCTCCTGGCGCACCCCGCGCACGACGTCGCCGATCACGGCGGCCTCGTTGAACAGGGGGATCACCACCCAGGTGTCCGGGTGCGCGCCGTCCCCCGCGGCGGGTGCAGGATCCATGCGGTCATTGTGGCACTGCGGACCTTCGGGCCCTTGCGCGCGTGGCCCGCTGGAATACTGTGGGCGAGGCCCGCGCGCACGGCGCGGTCGGTCCGGCGGGACGTGAGGGGTGGGCGTGGCAGCAGAGGGCGTACGCATCGCGGAGGGCGCGGACGTGTCCGACGACGCGAGCATCGGGCCCGGCAGCGCGATCTGGCACCTCGCCCAGGTGCGCGAGGGTGCCCGGCTCGGCCGCGACTGCGTGGTGGGGCGCGGGGCCTACATCGGCACCGGGGTGCGCCTCGGGGACGCATGCAAGGTGCAGAACTACGCGCTCGTGTACGAGCCCGCGGACCTCGCCGACGGCGTGTTCATCGGGCCCGCCGCCGTGCTGACCAACGACACCTACCCGCGCGCCGTGAACCCCGACCTGACGCTCAAGTCCGCGCACGACTGGGAGCCCGTGGGCGTGACGATCCACGAGGGCGCCTCGATCGGGGCGCGCGCCGTGTGCGTCGCCCCCGTGACGGTCGGTGCGTGGGCCACGGTCGCGGCGGGCGCCGTCGTGACCCGCGACGTCCCGGCGTTCGCGCTCGTGGCCGGGGTCCCGGCGCGGCGCATCGGCTGGGTGGGTCCCGCGGGGCACCGCCTCGTGCCCGACGGCGAGCTCTGGCGCTGCCCCGTGACCGACGAGCTGTTCGAGGCGTCCGGCCCCGACTCCGATCCCGACACGACTATGAAGAAGGTCGACGCATGAGCGACACCCCCGCCTTCATCCCGCCCGCCAAGCCCATCGTGGGTGACGAGGAGCGCGCGGCCGTCGACGCCGTGCTGCGCTCGGGGATGATCGCCCAGGGCCCGGAGGTGAAGGCCTTCGAGGAGGAGTTCGCCGCGGCCCTCGTGGGCGGGCGCACGTCCGTGGCCGTCAACTCCGGCACGTCCGGGCTGCACCTCGGGCTCCTGGCAGCTGGGGTGGGTCCCGGTGACGAGGTGATCGTGCCCTCGTTCACGTTCGCCGCGACGGCCAACTCGGTGGCACTGACGGGTGCCACGCCCGTGTTCGCGGACATCGAGCCGGACACGTTCTGTCTTGACCCGGCCGCTGTCGCCGCGGCCGTCACCGAGCGGACACGCGGCATCATGCCCGTGCACCTGTACGGGCACCCGGCGGACGTGCACGGCCTGCGCGGCGTCGCGGACGCTCACGGCCTCGAGCTCTACGAGGACGCGGCCCAGGCGCACGGGGCGAGCCTCGACGGGCGACCCGTCGGGACGTTCGGGCGCTTCGCGATGTTCTCGCTGTACCCCACCAAGAACATGACCTCGGGTGAGGGCGGCATGGTCTCGTGCGACGAGGACGTCGCCCACCGCGTGCGCCTGCTGCGCAACCAGGGCATGGAGCGCCAGTACGCGAACGAGCTCGTGGGATTCAACGCCCGCATGACGGACATCCACGCGGCGATCGGCCGGGTCCAGCTCGGCAAGCTGGGCGGCTGGACGGCGCAGCGCCAGGCCAACGCGG
>JAAYZM010000418.1 GCA_012514835.1 Actinomycetales bacterium | reverse complement strand
TAGCGCCACACGACCTCGGTCCCAGGCGCGAGGTCGACGCCGTCCGCGAGCGGGCTCATGTCGCTCTTGCGGAAGGCCTGCTTGGTCACGTCGAGCCCGACCCGGAACAGCTCGTGGGCGACGCACCGACCGGCGGTCTCCTCGGGCGAGCCCGGGACGCACGGGGCGGTCTGCTGGGCAGCCGACAGCGGCTGCGTGGAGACGCGCACCGTGTTCCGCAGGACGAGGTCACCGGGGTCCCCGGCGCGCATCGTCACCGGGATCGTGAAGGTGACCGAGCCGCCGACCGGGATCGCGCCGTACCACCACAGGACCCGGTTGTCCGAGTCGACGCCCGAGGTGCCCGGGGACGATGCGGTCACGGACCCCAGCTCGGCGTCGTCGTCGACCCCCGCGTACGCGTCATAGATGTAGGCGGGAGCGCCCGCCGTGAAGGCGACGTTGCCCGTGTTGGTCATCGTGACCGTGTACGTCACCGTCTGCCCGGCCGCGGGAACCTCCCCGGCGTCGGCGACCTTCGTCACGGTGAGCCTCGGGACGAGCAAGGTGACGGGGTGGTCCTCGACCTCGCCTCGCGAGACGACGCCGGTCGGTGCAAGCTCAGCTGCGGCGGCGGAGACGACAAAGCGTGCATACGTCGACCCCGCCACGGCATCGCCGGGGACGCTCCACGTGAGCTCGACCGCGGCGCCGTTCGCGGTGGTGCTCGTGCACTGGCGCACGTTCGACTGCTCGGCGGGCTCGAACTGCCCGTTGCGGTTGAAATCGATCCAGCCGGTCACGTAGCCCTCGCCGCGGCACCGCGGTGAGAGCAAGGTGGTTCCGCCCGGGGTCGCCGTGACCGAGGAGGGGGCTGTCGCGAACGCGTCGTCGTAGGAGTCCGTCGCGAGCGTGCCACTCTCGAAGGAGAGCCCCGGGCCCAGCCGCGGCGTCGCGAGCGACTGGGTCGCGTTCGCGGCGTACCCGACGACCCCGTTGGTCGTCGCGACCTGGCCGGATCCGGCGACCGCGGTGGTGCCCGTGCCGAGTGTCGCGGTGTTGACCCACGGGAGGTTGTACGCCCCCGCGACGCCGTAGGGGGCGGGCGCGTCGCCGAGGTCGAGACTCAGGATGTAGCCGAGCGCGACCGCCTGGTGCCCGCTGCCGTTGAGGACGACACGCATCGTGCTGACGCCGTCGGCGTGCGCGACGGCCATCGAGGTACCGGGGCTGCCCGAGCACTCCGCCGGCCCCGTGCCGAAGAGGCCGTTGCGTACGGTGCTGAACCGCAGGACGCCCCCGGTGCGGCTCGCGTTCGTCGTGGGGCCGTCGGGCTGGAGGAACCCGCCCGTGCACCCGTAGTTGCGGTCGAGGATCCGCCACGTCGGGTTCGTCGTCGGCGCGAGCGCCTGGAACTCGACCCACTCGCTCGTCGCGTTGGTCGACTCGGCGTCCGCGACGACGAACCCCGGGAACGGGATCGGGGCCGACTCGACGCGGTTCCCGGCCGCCCACCCGTGACCGTCGTAGGTCACGAGCGACGCCGCGCACGCGACGTCGAACCTCGCCTGCACGCCGTCGGTCCCCGTCGCGACGCCGACGACGAGCTGGTTGCTCGTGCCCTCGGCGCCGGAGTTGTAGCGGTAGTGGAAACCGTCCCCCGCGAAGGAGCCTGGACGGTACCCACGGATCGACGAGCTGTGGGTCACCGTGCACGTCACCTCGGCACGCGTCTGCGCACCCAGGAGGACCCAGTTCGTCACGGTCGAGCCCGAGGCGATCGGCTGGTCGTGGCCACCGAAGCTCAGCCAGGCGATCTGCTCGCGCAGCGCGACGGGCGCCGTGCCTCCCGCGGCGTGCACGGGGCGCCCCGAGGTGCTTCCTGACTCCCCGACCGCCGAGAACGCCGGGGTCACCGCCACGGTCACGAGTCCCGCGGTCGCGAGAGCGAGGGCGGCCACGCCGCCCCACACCCTTCGCACACCCGTCACAGCTGATCCGTCCTCCCAGCACCCGAAGGTGCAGCGGTTCGCTTCCTGGGAGGACATCGGCGGTAGATGGGGCTTCTTAACGGGCGTGGGAGCGCGTTCAGGTCCTAGCACCTACCCGTGGAAAACGTTTTCAGGTGGAAGCACCTAGGCGCCCCTGCGAATGGTCCGAATCACCTCGTCGCGCGCCTCGGCGCCTGTCCGGACGGACGCATCTGAACGGGTGAACGCATCCGGGGGAGACACGCGCG
>JAAYZM010000417.1 GCA_012514835.1 Actinomycetales bacterium | reverse complement strand
TCGATGACGATGATGTCGATGGCCCCCGAGCGGATCAGCATGTCCATGATCTCGAGCGCCTGCTCCCCCGTGTCCGGCTGGGAGACGAGGAGCGCGTCGGTGTCGACGCCGAGCTTCTTGGCGTACTCGGGGTCGAGCGCGTGCTCGGCGTCGATGAACGCCGCGATACCGCCCTGCTTCTGCGCGTTCGCGACAGCGTGCAGCGCGACCGTCGTCTTTCCGGAGGACTCCGGTCCGTAGACCTCGACGATGCGCCCGCGGGGCAGCCCGCCGATGCCGAGCGCGACGTCAAGCGCGATCGACCCCGTGGGGATCACCTCGACGGGAGCGCGCCCGTCGTCACCGAGGCGCATGATCGAGCCCTTGCCGAACTGCCGGTCGATCTGTCCGAGAGCCGCCTCGAGGGCCTTCTCGCGGTCTTGGGGAGCTGCCATGTCACACCTTTTTCGTCAGTTCGTGCAGCGGTCGCTGCGCCTACGGGATCTGGTCTTGAGGTACCGCGGGTGACGGTATGCCCGACCACCGACACTCGCCGTCCGGCCTCCACTCACCTGTGGAACACCGGGCGCCGTCGCACCCACGAGAGAAGACTACTCGTACACTCGTTCGATCGCGACGCGCGACACACCGGCGTGTCTAGAACGCGTCCCAGGACTCCCCCGGCGCGAGCACGACCGGCTCGCACCCCGGCGCCTCGCGCCGCACCGCCGCCGCGAACGCGGGCCCCGCCTCGTCCATCCACCCGGGCGGCAGGTGCCGTCCCGCGGGGGCGTGGAGCGTGCCCCAGTGGATCGGCACGGCGTACCGCGCGCCCACCATCGCGCACGCACGCGCCGCGTCGACGGGACCCAGGTGCCCGCCTGAGAGTCGCGGACCCCATCCGTGCACGGGCACGAGCGCGACGTCGATCGGCGCGCCGGCCATCACGGACAGCTCGGCCATCTGCGGGAACAGCTCGGTGTCCCCCGCGAACCACACGGTCGCGCTCGGGCCGCGCACCACGTGCCCCGTCGCGGCGTTCGGTCGGTGCGGCATGGGGCGGTGGGTGTGCACCGCGGGCACGAGCCGCACGTCCACGCGGTCCGCGACGCGGTACCACTGCGCGGCCCCGAGCCCCATGCCCTGCAGGGCGTGCTTGCGGGCCCAGTGCGCGTTCGCGGGCGCCGTCAGCACGGGGACCGGGCCCATGCGCCGCAACGAGCGCGGCTCGGCGTGGTCGTAGTGCAGGTGCGAGAGCAGCACGGCGTCGACACCGAACCACGCGTCCGATCGCGGCCCCCCGCCGCGCCGGCGCAGCACCCCCGCGTGCTGGTGCACGAGCGGGTCCGTCACGAGACGCGCCCCGTCGAGGTCGATCACGGTGGTGGCGTGGCCGAGCCACGTGATGCGCAGGCTCATCGCAGCCCCCACGCGCGCAGCCAGCCGAGAAGCTGGGCGTGCACGGCCTCACCGCCCACGAGCCCCTGCCCTTCGTCGAGCTCGAGATCGGCCGGGTAGAGGAAGATCGCCTCGTTCTGCGGTCCCCCGATCCCCCCGTGCGAACCGACCTGCCCCTCGAACGCGTGGACGTGCCCCATGGGCGTCACGGCGGAGACGATCAGCAGGTCGGCCGCGTCCGCGAGCCCCACCGCGCGCGCGAGGTCGGGTGCCGCGTGCTCGGGCCACCCGTCGAGCGGGTCCTCGCCCTCGACGCGACCGCTGACGAGCCAGCGCAGCCCCCGCAGGCCGAGCGCGACGGGCTCACCCTCGGCGGTGCGCGCGACCACGAGACCGATCCCCAGGTGCGCCGCGAGCCCCGGGACGAGGTGCGGCCAGCGGTCACGCACCTCCTCGAGGGTCAGGGGGTGCCCCTCGCGCGGGAACCACACGCACCCGAAGTTCCCTCCGCCGACGACGGCCACCTCGGGGACCGTCGTCGTCGTCCCGCCGTCGGCCACCGGAGACCGCCGCACGCGCAAGCGCCCCGTCCGTGGTGAGGGCTCCGCGCGCGAGGGGAACACCGTGGCGAGCAGCGCGTTGATGGGGCCCATGTCCTCGCCGCTCGGGACGTCGACGGCTTGCGGGTCGTCGCCCATGAGCGCCGTGACGAGCTCGGTGAGCGTCGAGCCGTGCGCGTCCGCGAACGTGGGGCCGAGCGACTGGCCGTGGTCGGAGAGCACCACGACCCGGTAGTCGCGGGGCGCGACGGCGCACACCTGCTCGAGCAGCCCTAGCACCCGGTCGAGCCCTTCGAGGGCGCGCAAGGACTCGGGACGCTGCGGCCCCGCGTGGTGGGCGATCTCGTCATAGTCCACGAGGTCCACGACCACCACGGGCGTGCCGCGCACGAGCTGCTCGGCCACGAGCGAGGTGTTGAGGTCCCGCAGCAGCACGTTGGTGATGCCGCGCAGCACGACGTACCAGCCGCCGCGGCCCACCCGGGGCACGACGCCGCGCACGCGCTGACGGTGCCCCTGGAAGAGCTCCTTGACC
>JAAYZM010000052.1 GCA_012514835.1 Actinomycetales bacterium | reverse complement strand
TGGGCAGAAGATCGCCGCTGGGAGCCGGCCACGGATGCCGCCACGCGCGAGCGCGGCATCGCCCGCTGGCGCAAGGCCGTCGAGCGCACCCTCGACTGGGTGGAGTGAGCAGCGCCCCGCGTAGACTCTCAGGCGACCCACCGCATCCCTTTCAGGAGGACCCCCATGCCCGTCGCCACTCCGGATCAGTACGCCGAGATGCTTGACACGGCGAAGAAGAACGCCTTCGCCTTCCCCGCCATCAACGTCTCGAGCTCCTCGACGATCAACGCCGTGCTGCAGGGCCTCACCGAGGCGGGCTCCGACGGCATCATCCAGGTGACGACCGGCGGCGCCGACTACTTCGCCGGCCAGAGCGTGAAGGCGCGCGCATCCGGCGCTCTCGCCTTCGCCGCGTTCGCGACCGAGGTCGCCAAGAACTACCCCATCACGGTTGCGTTGCACACCGACCACTGCCCGAAGGACGCGCTCGCCGGGTTCGTGATGCCCCTCATCGAGGCGTCGGAGGCCGAGGTGAAGGCGGGCCGCAACCCGATCTTCCAGTCGCACATGTGGGACGGCTCGGCCGTGCCGCTCGCGGAGAACCTCGAGATCGCGAAAGAGCTTCTGCCGCGCATGAAGAACATCCGCTCGATCCTCGAAGTCGAGATCGGCGTCGTCGGCGGCGAGGAAGACGGTGTCAGCCACGACATCAACGAGCACCTGTACACGACGCTCGAGGACGCCGTCGCGACGGTCGAGGCGCTCGGCCTCGGCGAGCAGGGCCGCTACATGGCGGCGCTCACCTTCGGCAACGTGCACGGCGTCTACAAGCCCGGTGCCGTCAAGCTGCGCCCGGCGCTCCTCAAGGAGATCCAGGACGCCGTGGCCGCCGAGGTGGGCCGCGCGAACCCGCTCGACCTCGTGTTCCACGGTGGCTCGGGCTCCTCGGCCGAGGAGATCGCCGAGGCCGTGGCGAACGGTGTCATCAAGATGAACATCGACACCGACACGCAGTACGCGTTCTCGCGTCCCGTCGCGGACCACTTCTTCAAGAACTACGACGGCGTCCTGAAGATCGACGGCGAGGTCGGCAACAAGAAGACCTACGACCCGCGCGCGTGGGGCAAGCTCGCGGAGGCCGGCATGGCCGCCCGCATCGTCGAGGCCGCGCAGCAGCTCGGCTCGGCGGGCAACGCCCAGCGCTGAGCTGGCAGAACGAACGAGGGCCGCTCCCCATCGGGGGAGCGGCCCTCGTTCGTTCGTCAGGGGCGTGGGATCAGGCGACGCGCGTCAGGCGACGTCGTCGGGCGGGCCGGTCCGCGAGCGGTCCGCGGAGTCCTCGGCCACGTCGAGGAGCTCGCCGATCCGTGTGACCTCGAGCAGGAACCGCACGGTGGGCGGCACGTTGAGCAGGCGCACGCGGTAGGAGGACCGGGTCGCGAGGCGGGCGAGGAACGCCACGCCGGACGAGTCCATGAACGTCACGTGGTGGGTGTCCACCTCGACGGGAAGTCCGGACCGTTCGACCGCCGTCGTCGCGTCCTGGAGGTCCCCGGCGAGGTCGGCGTCGATCTCTCCGGCGAGGATGATGCGGATGTGGTCGATCCCCGAGATGACGTGGACCGAACCGGGCTCTGTGCTCACGTCGCCTCGAATGGATGAATCTGCATCGAGCGGCCCCTCCTCGACAGGCCCCGTGTCGCCGGGGCTGTTAGCGTCTCGCACGATGCTCCTCGATGTGGTGCGGGCGATCAAGGTGGACATCGATCGACAACTCGAGCCCGAATCACGCGTGGGCCTGGTGGAACGCTAGACGATCGGAGGCGGTGGTGGTCAACCCTTCGGCTGCAGATGTTCCGCTGCCGTCGCTCGCGTTCGTCCGGGAACGGGCCCTCGAGGCCACGGACGTCGCGTTCGTCATCATGGACGCGACGGACCCCGTGGGCCCGATCGTGTGGGTGAACGACGCGTTCGAGCAGGTCACGGGCTATTCGCTCGCGGACGTGATCGGCCGCAACCCGCGCCTCCTCGCGGGCCACGGGACGGATCCCCTCGCGCGCGGGCGCTTGCGCACGCTCGTGGAGTCGGGGCAGTCCGGGACCGTGACGCTGCTCAACTACCGCGCGGACGGCACGTCGTTCTGGAACCAGGTCTCCGTCTCGCCCATGCACGACGACGCGGGCCGCTGCACCCACTGGGTGGGCGTGCAGGTGGACGTGACCCCGCAGGTGGCGCGCCAGGAGGCGCAGCTGCGCGAGGTCGAGGAGGAGCGGCGCGCGCGCAGCGGGCTGTCCGTGCTCTCCGAGCTCTCGGACCTCGTGATGGACCTCGACTCGCCGCGCGCCCTCCACGGCATCACGCGGCTGCTCGAACGGCGGGTGGTCGAGGTCGCCCGGTTCTTCGTGGTCGAGCCGGGTGAGCCGCGCCCGCGCGGGGGCCGCGACGATCCCGTGGCGCGCCTCCTCGACGGCCTCTCGGGCGAGCCCGTGATGCTGCGCATCGACGACCCGACCCCGCCGCGCGGCAGCGCCTCGCGCTGGGTGCGGGACAAGGTGGCCGACGACGATCCCGCTGCGCGCGCGTTCGCCGCGCGGGGCGCCGTCGTCGTCCTGCCCCTCATGGGCCGGCGTGAGCCGCTCGGCGTGCTCGTGGTGGTGCTGCGCGAGGACGCGCGGACGGTGACCGTCTCGGAGGACGGCGTGCTGACGCTGCTGCGGCTCACGGCGCACCGCGTGGGGGTCGCGCTCGACGTGATGCGGCTGTACGCGCGCGAGCACCGCCTCGCCGAGACGCTGCAGCGCGCGATGCTCCCCGAGCAGGCGGAGATCCCCGACCTCGACGTGTGGACGTACTACGCGCCGAGCGCGACGCACGCCCAGGTGGGTGGGGACTGGTTCGACGTGCTGCACATCGACGACGGCCTCGTGGGCCTCGTGGTGGGTGACGTGGTGGGTCACGACATCGAGGCGGCGGCCGTGATGGGGCAGCTCCGTTCGATCGTGCGCTCCTACGCGTTCGAGCGGGGGACGCCGGGCTCGGTCCTGGAGCGTGTGGACCAGCTGGTCGAGGGCATGGGCATGACGCGTGCCGCGAGCCTCGTCCTGGGCCTGCTGAGGTCCGACGACGACGGTGCGTGGGGGCTCGAGTACTCACGCGCGGGTCACCTGCCGCCGGTCATCGTGCGTGACGGTCAGGCCATGACGCTCGACGGGGCCGGGGGTGCTCTCGTGGGCTTCGGGCGCACCGACCGCGGGACTGCCGAGCTGGCCCTCGAACGCGGGGACGTGCTCGTGCTCTACACCGACGGGCTCATCGAGCGCCGCCACACGCCGCTGCGCGAGGGGCTCGACCAGCTCCTCGCCGTGAGCGCCGAGGTGCGCACGCGCGATGCCGCGGGGATCGG
>JAAYZM010000051.1 GCA_012514835.1 Actinomycetales bacterium | reverse complement strand
CGCCTCAGGGTGCTGACGCTGTCCGACGACGCCTCGTGGGATCTCTCCATCGAGCTGGCGAGCGACGGCGAGCATTCGAAGCTCCGCTTCGTCCATCACGGAGTCGTCCGGGCCGAGGTCGGCAACGTCGGCCCCGGGTGGGAGTACTATCTCGACCTGCTTGTCGCCTCGACAACCGAGGCACCCACCCCGAGCTGGGATGACTACTTCCCGGCTCAGCAGGAGTACTTCGAGAGGCAGGCACGGTGACGACCTCGCCTGCATGAAGTCAGCCACGTGGGCAGGGAAACGAAACAGGGACACACCCATCTACCGATGTGGTGTGTCCCTGTCAGTCACTCTCGGTGGAGCTGAGGGGACTCGAACCCCTGACCCCCTGCATGCCATGCAGGTGCGCTACCAGCTGCGCCACAGCCCCGAGAAACAACGTCGAGAATCATACGTCGAACTCGCCGCGACCACCTAATCCGGATGCCCCCGCCCGGCGAACCAGTCAGCGGTCGAGACAGACGGTCCCACGTTGTGAGCAGCGAGCCGCCACCCGGGCGTCACACCGTCCCGCGTGGGCGTGAGCTGGGACCAGTGGGCGTTGTCGATGCCCGCGATGCCCCGCCACGCAGCCGGGTCCTGGCCCAGGAGCGCCGACAGCCCGAGCGCGATCGCGGCACCGTGCGTCACGAGCACGAGGGTTCCCTCGAGACCCTCGGCGAGCTCGCGCACCGCGGCGGCGACGCGCTCGCCCACCTGTGCCGGGTTCTCCGCACCGGGCCGGTTCACGCCTCCCCCGCCGCTCCACACCTTCGCCTCGTCCGGGAACCCCGCGTGGATCTCCTCGGCCGTCAAGCCCTCCCAGTCACCGAACGCGCGCTCGCGCAAGCGCGCGTCGAGCTCGACGTCGAGGCCCGCAAGATCCGCGAGGTACTGGGCGGTCTGCGCGGCACGAGCGAGGTCCGAGGACACGATCCGAGCGGGCGTGTGGCGCGCGAACAGCGCGGCCGCAGCCGTGGTGCCCTGCCAGCGCCCCACCTCGTCGAGGGGGATGTCGATCTGCCCCTGCAGGCGCCGCGTCGCGTTGTACTCGGTGCGCCCGTGGCGCCACAGGACAACGGTGGTCATGCGGCCCCGGAGCCAGAGACGACGTCATCGGGCAGCGGCACCACGGGGCAGTCCTTCCAGAGCCGCTCGAGGGCGTAGAACTCACGGTCCTCGGCGTGCTGGACGTGCACCACGATGTCGTTGAAGTCGATCAGCACCCAGCGGCCCTCGGCCTTGCCCTCGCGCCGCAGCGGCTTGGCGCCAAGCTTGTGGAGCGCCTCCTCGACGGCGTCGACGATCGCGCCGACCTGCCGCTCGTTGGTGCCGGACGCGACCACGAACACGTCGGTCAGCACGAGCTGGGCGGACACGTCGAGGGCGATGATCTCGTCGGCCTTGAGGTCGGCTGCCGCACGGGCGGCGGCGAGGGCGAGCTCGAGGGAACGCTCGGAGGCGGTCACAGTTCTCCTGGGGCATGGGGGTGGACGACGGCGGAAACCGCGCCCACACTACCCGCAGGCGACTCGGTGAGCCCCTCGAGGCCACTCGACCCACGCCCCTGGATGAGCAGCAGCCACACGAGCAGTCCCGCCACGAACGCGACGAGCGAGAGCACCACCATGTGCAGCCACGTGTAGCCACGCTGCGGCTGCGGCTCGGGCTCTTCGAGGTCCTCCGCGGAGATCCCGAGGCTGCCCCACGCGGGCGTCGATCCGTCCTCGGACGCGTCCGCCGCTACCCCGGGTGCGCTGCCCGCGCTCGGCAGTCCAGTCCCGCTCACGGTCGGCGCACCGAAGGACCCGGGCATCACGATCGGCATGGACCCCGTCGGGACGTACGTACCCGCGGGCGGCGCTTCCGAGACCGGCGCCACGACACCGGGGGGCAGCGTGCCGGGCTCCACGGGCGCGCGCACCGCACCGCTCACCGCGGGGGTCCAGCCGGACTCCGGCGACGGCGCCTGAGTGCGCTGGCCCTGTTGCGGCTGACCGGGGTGCGGCTGCCCCTGCTGCGGGTACCCGAACGGCGGCTGACCGCCCTGCGGGGCCGTGAACGTCCCACCACCCCACGTGGTGCCTGGGACGGGCGCGGCGGGCGCCGACGGGTCGTCGGGCCGCGCGGGAACGAACGGAGCCACCTGGGCGGGCATCGACCCGCTCGCTGCTCCCCCGGCTCGGGCGACCGGCGGTACCGGCACTCCGGGCGCGACGGGTGAGCCCGGGACGCGGTCCTGTCGCGACGCGGCACCCTGCGGACGTGCCGCGGTCGACGGTGCTGCGTCAGGTCCCGCCGCCGGGCTGGGTCCGGGATGCCCCGGCACCCTCACGGGGCCCGCTGCTGCAGGAGCAGCCGCTGCGCGACCAGACGGAGCGGCCCCGGACACTGCGGGCCCCGTCGTGGCGGGCCCGGGCTGGCGGATCGCCTGGGTGGGCGCAGCGTGCGGGGAGACCGCGTGCGGCTGGCCAACGTTCGACGGGCCCGCGGGCGGTGCACCGCCCTGCTGGGCGGCACCGTCAGGGCGCGGCTCGACCCGTGGCGCAGCGGGGCGCGCCTGCGCGAAGTGACCCTCTGGGACCGCCGGGCGGGCCCCCGTGTCCGCGGGCCGGACCTCGCCGAGCCCACCTTGCGCATTGAGGCCGCGCACCGCACCCGTGGTGGGCGGGCGCACGGCGGTCTGCCGCACGGGAGCGCCGGGCTGGGGCGGGGCCACGGGCTCCGCCTCGCGCATCGCTCGCCTCGAGACGAAGGGGCTCGCCGACGACGGCGGAGTCGTGGGCTGGTCACCTCGCGGCGGCGCTGCCACCTGCTGGTCAGCCCGCTGGTCGTTGCGAGACGGCGCGCTCGGCACGAACGGTCGGTCGGTGCGGGGCTCTGCTCGGCGTGCGGCGTCGAAGGACGGGCGTGCCGGAGCAGAGGGGGTGGGAGCCGCCGTCGGACCCTGCCCGTGCCCTTCCTGCGCGGCCGCGCTCGCCGCGTCGGGGGCCGCCGTCGGACCCTGCCCTTCCCCACCCTGCGCTTGTCCACCCTGCGCTTGTCCACCCTGCGCGGCGGCGGCGCGTGCCGCCGCGAGCTCACGGAGCTCTCGTCGCGTCATCCCGGAGGTGTCCGGCTCGGCAGCAGGAGGGGCCGCAGCGGGGGGCTCCGCGTGCGGGGTCGACTGGTCGGCACCCGAAGCGTCCGCCTGTGCGGCGGCCGCCTCACGCGCCCTCTCGAGCTCACGGAGCTGGCGCCGTGACCTCGGCTCGATACTCATGGCAGACCTCGATACAGACCGTACTTGGCGATGTGCTGGACCACCCCGTCCGGGACGAGGTACCAGACCGGCTCCCCGTCCGCGACGCGCTCACGCACGTCGGTCGAGCTGATCGCGAGTGCCGGAACCTCGAGCGTGCTCACGACCCCGTTCGGGAGTCCAGCATCGGACAGAGCGTGACCCGGCCTCGTCACCCCGACGAAGTGGGCCATGTCGAAAAGTTGTGGCGCATCCTTCCATGTCAGGATCTGGGCGATCGCGTCCGCCCCAGTGATGAAGTAAAGATCGGCATCCGGACGCTCCTTCTGAAGGTCTCGGAGCGTGTCGACCGTATAGGTGAGCCCCGCGCGCTCGATGTCGACCCGCGAGACCGTGAACCGCGGGTTCGACGCCGTCGCGATCACCGTCATCAGATAGCGGTGCTCCGAGCTCGTCACGTCGCGGTCCTGCTTGAACGCCGGCTCGCCCGTGGGGACGAAGATCACCTCGTCCAGCTCAAAGCGGTGGGCAACCTCCGAGGCGGCGACCAGGTGACCGTGGTGGATGGGGTCGAACGTGCCGCCCATGACACCGATCCGGGTCGTCCGCCGGGTCATCTAGTTGCGCGCTCCGATGTTGCGGAACGCGAACGTCGCCGCGAGCAGGGCCATGAGGATCGCCAGGGACACGATCCCGAACCCGATGGGCGGGAGCGTCAGCTCCCGGTGGACCTCTTCAGCCGCAAGCAGTGCAGCGTGCACGTGCGCCTCCTTGATGTGGGGTGGGGACCGCTCTCGCGTGGGCGTCCATTGTGGCACGCGAGCCTGAGAGTCAGGTCAGCGACGGACCTGTCCGTTGCCGCGCACGATCCACTTCGTGGTGGTGAGCTCGGCAAGTCCCATGGGTCCGCGCGCGTGCATCTTCTGCGTCGAGATGCCGATCTCCGCGCCGAGCCCGAACTCCCCGCCGTCTGTGAAACGCGTCGAGGCGTTGACCATGACGGCGGCCGAGTCGACGGCCTCGATGAAGCGGTCCGCCGCGGCGAGGTCGTTCGTCACGATCGCCTCGGTGTGGCCCGAGGACCAGCGCCGGATGTGCTCGATCGCCTCTTCGACGTCATCCACCACCTTCACGGCGAGCTCGAGGGCGAGGTACTCGGTCGCCCAGTCCTCGTCGTCGGCCGGGTCCACCGCGACGCCCGACGGCGCGGTCGCCTGGACGGACTCGTCACCGTGGAGCACCACCTCCTGGGCGGCGAGCGCGGGCAGCACGCGCGGCAGGAACGTCGAGGCCACGTCGCGGTGCACCAGCAGCGTCTCCGCGGCGTTGCACACGCCCACGCGCTGGGTCTTGGAGTTCAGGACGATCTCGAGCGCCATGTCCTCGTCCGCCGCGGCGTCGACGTACACGTGGCAGTTGCCCGTCCCCGTCTCGACCACGGGCACCTTCGACTCGCGCACGACGGTCGAGATGAGGTCAGCTCCCCCGCGCGGGACCAGCAGGTCCACGAGGCCGCGCGCACCCATGAGCGCGACGGCACCGGCCCGCCCGAACTCGTCGATCGACTGCACGAGGTCCGCGGGCAGGCCCTGCGCCTCGAGCGCCTCGCCGAGCACCTTCACGATCAGGCTGTTCGAGCTCGCCGCCGCCGAGCCGCCGCGCAGGATCACCGCGTTGCCGGACTTCAGGCCCAGGCCCGCGGCGTCCACCGTGACGTTGGGGCGGGCCTCGTAGATCATGCCCACCACGCCCATCGGGACGCGCGTCTGGGTCAGGCGCAGGCCGTTGGGCAGCGTCGAGCCGCGCACCACCTCGCCCACCGGGTCCGGGAGGGCCGCGAGCTCGCGCAGCGCGTCCGCGATCTTCTCGATCCGCTCGTCGGTGAGCGTCAAGCGGTCCAGGAGGCCCGCGGACATGCCGTTCTGGCGGCCGCGCTCGAGGTCTTCAGCGTTGGCCGTGACGATGTCTCCGGCACTGGCAACGAGCGCGTCCGCGAGCGCGTGGAGGGCCGCGTCCTTCGTGGCGCGCGTGGCCGTGGCAATCTTCGGCGCAGCAGCCTGCGACCGGCGCGCGATCGCGTGCACCGCGGCCGTGACGTCCGGGCTCGGGGCCGACGGCGGGGCCTGGGTGGCCGTTGCCGTGGTGTCCGTGGTCGTCGCGTCAGAGGTGGTGGTCATGCACTCCAGGGTAGTCCGCGTGTCCACCCCCTGGATGAGGGTGTCTCAGCGCGGCTCGCCTGGTCAGCGGGCAGGTCAGCGGACAGCTCAGCGGCGCACGATGACGATGTCGTCGCGGTGCGCGATCTCCCGCTCGTAGCGCGGGCCGAGCTCCGCACGCAGGTCCTTCGTGGAGCGCCCGAGCATCGCAGGAAGCTCCGTCGAGTCGTAGCAGACCAGACCTCGTGCGACGACGACGCCCTGCAGCGAGACGAGCTCGATGGGGTCCCCCGCGTCGAACTGTCCCTCGACGGCCGTCACGCCCGCGGGGAGCAGCGACTTGCGGCCCTCGACGACGGCCCGCACCGCACCGTCGTCGAGCACCACGCGCCCGTGCGTGCGGGCCGCGTGCTCGAGCCACAGCAGCCGCGGGCTCCGGCGTCGGCCCGTGGCCGCGAAATACGTGCCGACGTCCTCTCCGGCGAGCGCCGCGGCCGCGTTGCCCGCGGAAGTCAGCAGCACGGGGATGCCCGAGCCCGTCGAGATGGCCGCCGCGTCGAGCTTGGTGACCATGCCGCCCGTGCCCACACGCGAGCCGCGGGCCGAGACATCGATGCCCTCGAGGTCCTTGCGGCCGGTCACGTGGGAGATCTTGCGCGAGTCGGGACGGCCCGGCTTCGCGGTGTAGAGCGCGTCGACGTCCGAGAGCAGCACGAGCGCGTCCGCACCCGTCAGGTGCGCCACGAGCGCGGCGAGCCTGTCGTTGTCACCGAAGCGGATCTCGTCCGTCACCACGGTGTCGTTCTCGTTGACCACGGGGACCACGCCGAGGTCCAGCAGGCGGCTGAAGGCCCGGCGCGCGTTGCGGTAGTGGCCTCGCCTGATGGTGTCCTCGACGGTGAGCAGCACCTGGCCCACCCGGATGCCGTGCAGGCCGAACGCCTGCGTGTAGCGCGCGATGAGCAGGCCCTGGCCCACCGAGGCGGCCGCCTGGGCCGTCGCGAGGTCGCGCGGACGGACGTGCAGGCCGAGCGGGGTCAGGCCCGCGGCGATCGCGCCGGACGAGACGAGCACCACCTGGCCGCCGTCGGCGTGCCGCTGCGCGAGCACGTCCACGAGAGTGGTGAGCGCCTCGACGTCGAGGTGACCGTGCGCGTCCGTGAGGCTCGACGAGCCCACCTTGACGACCACCCGCTTCGCGGTCGCAAGATCGGCACGGGAGGTCACGGTCGAGTTCACGCGTCCGATTGTCCCGCATCCCGCACGCGACCCGCCCCACCGCCGCGCGCTGGACAGTCACGCACGCCGCCCCACTCGCCCCCCTCCGTTGCGGAACACCGTTGTTCCGTGGTGTTCCGCAGAGGCCACTTCTTCGTCATGGTGTTCCGCACAAGTGCGTGGTGTTCCGCAACTGGACAGCGAGCGATGTGGTGTTCCGCTCCGCGGTCGCGGGAGGGGGTCAAGATCCGCTGGGTCAGTCGTCGGTGGCGGCGTCGGTCCAGTGGCCGGACTCGCGCTCGGTCCACAGCTCCGCGCGGGCCTCGGCCTTCGCGTCCATGCGGTCGTGGTACTCGCGCTTCTTCTCCCCGCGCGTGGGACGCGAACCGTCCTCGAGGCGCAGGTCCGTGCCGCGTGGGCCGCCCAGCAGCTCCGAGCCGGTGAGGAGCGTGGGCTCCCAGTCGAAGACGACGGCGCTCGGGCCGTCACCGATCACCACCTCGGCGCCCGCGACGGCTCCTGTGCGGAACAGCTGCTCCTCGACGCCGAGGCGCGCGAGCCGGTCCGCGAGGTAGCCCACCGCTTCGTCGTTCGAGAAGTCCGTCTGGCGCACCCAGCGCTCGGGCTTGTCGCCACGCACCTGGAAGAACTCGTGCGTGCCGTCGCGACGCTTGGTCACTGTGAAGCCCGAGTCGTCGACGGCGCGCGGCCGGAGCACGATGCGCTCCCCCTCGGGCTGCGGCTCGGCGGCGCGCGCGGTCTCGACGATCTCGGCGAGCGCGAACGTGAGCGGGCGCAGCCCCTCGTGGGACACAGCCGAGATCTCGAAGACGCGCAGGCCGCGGCCCTCGAGCTCGGAGCGGACCAGCTCGGCCAGCTCGCGCGCCTCGGGGACGTCGACCTTGTTGAGCACCACGAGACGAGGCCGCTCGGCGAGCGGGACGCGCCCGATCTCGAGGTCCTCCGCATACGCGGCGAGCTCGGCCTCGATCGTATCGAGGTCGCTGATGGGGTCACGGTTCGGCTCGAGGGTGGCGCAGTCGAGCACGTGCACGATCACGGCACAGCGCTCGATGTGTCGCAAGAACTCCAGCCCGAGCCCCTTGCCCTCGCTCGCGCCCGGGATGAGGCCCGGGACGTCCGCGACGGTGAAGCGCGAGCCGCCGGCCTGGACCACGCCCAGGTTGGGCACGAGGGTGGTGAAGGGGTAGTCGGCGATCTTGGGGCGAGCCGCAGAGATCGCCGCGATGAGGCTCGACTTGCCCGCGGACGGGTAGCCGACGAGTGCGACGTCGGCGAT
>JAAYZM010000416.1 GCA_012514835.1 Actinomycetales bacterium | reverse complement strand
TCGCCTACCTGCGCGCGATCGCGAACCCCGACGACGACGTCAACGTGCGTCGCATACTCAACGTGCCCAAGCGTGGCATCGGGGACCGCGCCGAGGCCCAGCTCGCGGTGCTCGCCGAGCGTGAGCGCATCTCCTTCGGTGCGGCGCTCGAGCGCGTCCGCGACGTCCCCTCGCTCGCGACGCGCTCGGCGAACGCGGTCGAGGGCTTCGCCGAGCTGCTGCGCGGGCTGCGCGAGCTCGCGGCCTCCGGTGCGGGCCCGGCCGAGATCCTCGGCGAGGTGCTCGATCGCACGGGCTACCTCGCCGAGCTGCGCGCGAGCGACGACCCGCAGGACGCCCAGCGGGTCGAGAACCTCGCCGAGCTGCACGCGGTCGCAGCGGAGTTCGAGCAGGCCGAGCCCGAGGGCGACCTCGCGGACTTCCTCGAGCGCGTCTCGCTCGTCGCCGATTCCGACCAGATCCCTTCGCCCGACGACGACGCCGCGGCGCAGGTGGCCGCCGAGCAGGGCGTCGTGACGCTCATGACGATCCACACCGCGAAGGGCCTGGAGTTTCCCGTCGTGTTCGTCACGGGCCTCGAGGACGGGACGTTCCCGCACCAGCGCTCGCTCGCCGACGCCGAGCAGCTCGCCGAGGAACGCCGGCTCGCCTACGTGTCGATGACCCGTGCCCGCGAGCGGCTCTACCTCACGCGTGCCGCGGTGCGCACCGCATGGGGCGTGCCGAACGAGCTGCCGCCGAGCCGCTTCCTCGACGAGGTGCCGTCCGAGGTGATCGAGTGGCGGCGCAGCGAGTCGAGCACGCAGTCGCTGCGCTCGGGCTGGGGTCGGCAGCCCGGCTGGTCGGGGCAGCGTCGCTCGCCCGTGCGGGACTCCGAGGTGCGTACGCGCAAGGCCTCGTCGACGGGAGCGACCTTCGGCTCGGCGACCCCGCGCGCGGACGTGCCTGAGCTCGACGTCGGGGACCGCGTGACGCACGACGCGTACGGGCTCGGGACGGTCGTCGCGGTCGAGGGTGCGGGTCAGCACGCGGTCGCCAAGATCGACTTCGGCTCGGAGGGGACGAAGCGCCTGTTGCTGAGGTTCTCGCCGGTCACGAAGCTGTGAGCCCTTGACCTCAGGTCGACCTGAAGCGGCACGCTCGTGCCGATACTTCGAGGAGGCCCTGTGCTCGACCGCATCGTCCATCACCTGATCCACCGCCGCGCGCACGGCCACGCCGCGTCCACTCACCCCGAGGGTGGCCACGTCGGGCACGACCTGCACGGTGACGGCCGCTTCGCGGGTGAGCACGCCGAGCGCTACGACCGTCAGGCGCGCACGCGCTCGCGCTCGTACCGCCGCACCGCGCGCGAGGTCGCGGCGCTCGTCCCGGACGGCGGGCATGTGCTCGACGTCGGGACCGGCCCGGGACGGCTGCTCGTCGAGATTGCCCGAGCACGGCCCGACGCGGAGGTCACAGGCGTCGACGTCGAGCCCGCGATGGTCGAGCTCGCGCAACGCGCCGCACGTGCCGAGGGTCTCGGCGAGCGGGTCCGCGTCGAGGTTGCGAACGTCGCGGAGCTCCCGCTCGAGGCCTTCAGTGTCGATGCGGCGGTCGCGACGCTGACGGTGCACCACTGGCCCGACGCGGACCGCGCCGTACGTGAGCTCGTGCGCGTCGTGCGTCCGGGGGGCAGCCTCCTCGTGGTCGACTTCCGGTCCGAGCTCGACGGCCGGTTCCGCGCCGCGCTCGACGCTGCCGTGCCGGGCGCACGCGTGCGGCGCGCGCGGCGTTGGATGTGGGGGATGCCCGTCCTCGCGAGCTGGACCGTGACGCTGCCCTGAGCGTCGGCCCTTCCCGGGCGCCGTCGTCGTCGGAGGTCACGAGCCACACCTGCGTCGCGGCGTCCTCGTCGACCTCGTCCCACGCGTTCGGACCGCCGAGCTTGGCCCTGATCCACCCCGGGTCCACGGCAGCCGCGAGCGTCCCGGGCCACAGGGGTGCGACCGCGAGGGCGAGCAGCACGTCGTGCAGCTTGGAGTCGGCGTACCACTGCATGCCGTCCCACGCTCGGTGCTCCCACGAGAG
>JAAYZM010000415.1 GCA_012514835.1 Actinomycetales bacterium | reverse complement strand
CTCTTCCAGCGTGGGCTCGCGCCCGAGGTCCTGGAGCATCTGGCGCTGGACGCGGGCGAGCTTGTTGATGACCTCGACCATGTGCACCGGGATGCGGATGGTCCTGGCCTGGTCCGCCATGGCACGCGTGATCGCCTGGCGGATCCACCACGTCGCGTACGTCGAGAACTTGTAGCCCTTGGTGTAGTCGAACTTCTCGACCGCACGGATCAGGCCGAGGTTGCCCTCCTGGATCAGGTCGAGGAAGAGCATGCCGCGACCGGTGTAGCGCTTGGCGAGCGAGACCACGAGTCGCAGGTTGGCCTCGAGCAGGTGGTTCTTCGCACGGCGACCGTCGCCCGCGATCCACTCGAGCTCGCGGCGCAGCTTCGGCTCGAGCTTGCCCTCGGTGCTCGCGAGCTTCTCCTCGGCGAACAGGCCGGCCTCGATCCGCTTCGCGAGCTCGACCTCCTGCTCGGCGTTGAGGAGCGCGACCTTGCCGATCTGCTTGAGATAGTCCTTGACGGGGTCCGCCGTGGCTCCGGCCGTCACGACCTGCTGGGCCGGGGCGTCGTCGTCGTCGGCGTCCGAGTAGACGAAGCCGCCGTCCTCCGAGTCCGACTCCTTGGTGGCCTTCTCCGCCTCGCCGTCCGCAGCCTCGAGGTCCTCGGGCTCGGCGTCCGTGCCCTCGACGTCGGCGACCTGCGGCTCCTCGGACGAGGGCGCGGCCTTCTTCGCAGCGGCCTTCTTCGCGGGAGCAGCCTTCTTGGCCGGGGCAGCCTTCTTGGCCGGGGCAGCCTTCTTCGCGGGGGTCGACTTCTCGCCCGCCGCGCTCTTGCTCGCGGCAGCAGACTTCGAGGCGGTGGCCTTCGAAGCCTTCTTCGCGACGGTAGCGCTCACGCCGGCAGAGCCGCCGCGCGACGCAGGGACGGCCCGTGAGGACCGGTCGACCGCGTCGTCCTGGGCGGACTCATGCGAGGACGAGGAGTTCAGAGCGGGGAAAGACACAGACGACCTTTCGGCAGCGTGATGACCCGGATCGAGGTGCGGGTGCCGGGATATTGTACCGACCGGAACCACTCCCGTGCCGCGCCAAGCTCATGGGCGCGGCGTGCGGAGGGCCCTAGGGGTCCAACGCGCCGCGTCAGTGTGGTGTTCCCTCAGTCGGAGTCCGTCTTAATCGCGAGGACGGGGCACGGCGCGTCCAGCAGGATCCGTTGCGCCTTCGCCCCGAGGAAGAGGCGTCCGACGGCGGACCTGCGGCGCAGCCCGATCACCACGAGCGAGGCGTCCTCCTCGCGTGCCACCTGGACGATGTCCTCGGCCGCGTCGCCGCTGCGGGCCGTGTGCCGGATCTCGTGGCGGACCCCGCTCTCGTCGAGCTCGGCACGCACTCGCTCGGCCGCCTCGTCGAGGTCAGGGCCCGGTCCCCCGCGCGGCGCCGCGAGCACCACGACGAGCCGCCGCTCGTGGCTGACTGCCTCGTGGGCGGCGGCACTCAGGGCGGCGCGTCCTTCCGGCGTGTCGACGAAGCCCACGACGACCGTCACGACCACCTCCACCAAGCCGGGGCGCGGCGTGCTCGTGCCGCTGTCGTGAACCTACCGCAGCCCGACCGCCCGCGCCCCCGACCTGCGCACCCAGCCCGGCGGCAGCCCCGCCGAGACTGCCGTGCCGAGCAGGTCGGCGAGCCGGTACCCGGGATCCACCTCGTTCGCCCGGTCGAGCCAGCAGTTCGCCGTCGCACCGTCACCGACCCACCACGCGAGCAGCGCGAGCAGGGTCAGGGCGGGCGCGTGCTCGCCGTCCGTCGAGTGCGCCACGACCTCCCGGAGCACCTGGGCCGCGGGGTCGAGTCCGTCGTGCACCGGCTCGAGCAAGGTCTCGGGGTCAAAGAGCTCGCCGAACACGTCACCGACGCGCCGCGACACGAGGTCGGCCGGCGCCGAGAGGGCCGCGCGTGCCTGGCCGACCGACGCCGTGCACGCGACGACGACGGCGTCCCGCACCAGGGTGTCGTGCAGCGCGGTGGCGATCCGGCCGATCTCTCGTGGGCGCAGCGGTCCTCCCGCACGGACCGCGTCGACCGCCGCGGTCCAGGCCTCGAGCCCTTGCACCCGCCACTGGGCGAGGGCGCTCCCCGGCACTCCCCCGTCCGCGTCGAGCGCCTCGGCCCGCCGCAGCTCCCACCGCCCGGCGACCCGTCGCACGTTGTGCCGCTCCTTGGCACCGACGAGCGGGACTGCAGCGATGTCGGCACGGTGGTCCGCGACGCGAGCACCCGCGAACACCATCTGCGCCGAGACCTGGGTCGAGGCAAGCTCGTCGAGAGGCCACCCCCACAGCGGGCAGCACGACGAGTCGTCGCAGTCGAAGCAGTAGTACCGGTCCTCGTCGATGATCCACACCGCCGTCGGCCCCACGCGCGACTCGAGGGTCGAGGCGAGGGTGCGGGCCGCGTCGAGCACGTCGGGGCGCCACCGCCCTCGCGGCCGCGCACCGTCGGCATAGACGGCGACGACCACCTGCTCGGCGCCGTCGCGCCACAGGTGCGACGCGAGCCCGGCAGCGGCAAGCTCACCGGTCTGAGGGTGCGCGAGGTCGGCGAGGTCGATCCGGGCGACCAGCCCGAGCCGCCCTCTCATCCCGCTGATGCTCACGACGACGGCGCTCTCGCGGGGCCGGAACCCGAGGCGATAGGGCAGATACGCGAGCAGCTCACGGGGCTCGCCGACCCGGATGGTGGTGATGGACATGACGGACATGCCACCGCACCGACGAGATCGACGCGTCAGGGACGCCGCGCACCTGTGGAAGGCGGTGCGCCGTGCACGGCCTAGGCTTGCGACGTGGCACCATTCGACGAGTCAGACCCCGAGGGCGTCCGCGCCGGTGTCGAGGACGTGCTCGCCGAGCACCTCGCCCAGCAGCGGGTCCTCTACACGGCTATCGGCGCGGCTGCGGCCCCGCTCGCCGACGCGTTCACGGTCATGCTCGAGCGCGGCAAGCGCCTGCGGCCGTCCTTCTGCTACTGGTCCTTCCGCGCCCACGGGGGGCACGCGGGCTCACCCGAGGCCGCCGCGACCCTGCACGTGGGCGCGGCGCTCGAGCTGTTCCAGGCTGCTGCCCTGTTCCACGACGACGTCATGGACGCGTCGGACACGCGCCGGGGCCGGCCGACGGCGCACCGGGCGTTCGCGGCGCGACACGCGGCGGAGGGGTGGACGGGTGACCCCGACCGCTTCGGCGAGTCCGTGGCGATCCTCCTCGGGGACCTCGCACTGGCGGCGAGCGAGTCCGAGTTCGCACGCGCCTCGGTCACCTTCGCCCCCGAGTCCGCACAGGCGGCGCGCGAGGTGTTCGACCTCATGCGCACGGAGGTGACGGTGGGGCAGTTCCTCGACGTGCTCGCCCAGGCGGCCCCGTGGGGCGATGATCCTGCCGCCGACGAGGCGCGCGCGCGGGAGGTCATCCGGGCCAAGTCCGCGCGCTACTCGGTGGAGCACCCGATCGTGCTCGGTGCCGCGCTCGCGGGTGCGGGCACCGCTCAGCTCGACGCGATGCGCGCCGTCGGCCTCCCGCTCGGCGAGGCCTTCCAGCTCCGTGACGATCTCCTCGGCGTGTTCGGCGACCCCGCCGTGACGGGCAAGCCCGCGGGGGACGACATGCGCGAGGGCAAGCGCACGGTGCTCGTCGCGCGGGCGATGGCTCTCGCCACCCCGGACGAGCGTGCGCAGCTCACGCGTGGCCTCGGCGACCGCTCGCTCGGTGCGGACGAGGTCTCCCGGCTCGCCGCGATCCTCGAGCGCAGCGGTGCGGCTGCCCAGGTGGAGGACCTCATCACCGAGCTCGTCGACACCGCGCTCGCACGGCTCGACGCCGCGGGGCTGAACGAGCCCGGTGCGTCGATGCTGCGCCGCCTCGCGCGCGCGGCGGTCGAGCGGAGCGCGTGACCTAGAAGAGCGTCTGCGCGGCGCGCCGCACGGGCGCCTTGTGCCCCGCACGCAGCGCCTCGAGCGGGGTCGAGCCGAGCTCTTCCGACGGCGAGAAGAGCCACTCGATCGCCTCGGCCTCGTCGAGGCCCGCGTCGAGCAGCAGGGTGATCGTGCCACGCAGCGAGGCCAGGACCGCCCAGCGCGCGGCGTCGGGCCCCTCCGCCCCCGGCGCTGGCTCGCGCGCCACGAGGAACTCGGCGGGGACGGCGAAGACGTTGCGCTCGCCCTGGCGCGCGCCGACGAGCCAGTGCTCGGCGATGAGTCGACGCACCTTCCCCGCGTCGAGCGCGAGGTCCTCGCACAGGTCGGGAACGGTCAGCCAGCGGGCGACGAGGTCGTCGAGCGAGTTCTCCACGCGCACAGCGTACGGCCGCCGCGCCACCGCTTCCTCTTCCCACGCGGCCCGACGTCGGGTACGTTCATGTTCTGTCACTTCAGTCACACCAGTCACACCAGTCACTCCAGTCACACGGGGAACACCATGTCGCAGCACGACACCGGCCGCATCAAGGTCGTCACAGGCACGGGAGTGAGCCTCGCGCTCGCCGCAGCGACCGTGGCCACCGCGAGCGGAGCCCAGGCCGCCGAGCAGCACACCGTGCGCAAGGGCGAGACCGTCTCGCACATCGCCGCACGCTCCGGCATCTCCGTCGCGGCCATCGCCAGAGCGAACGGTCTGACCGACCCGGGACGCATCTACGCGGGCCAGAAGCTCGTCATCCCGAGCGGGTCGTCGTCGGACAAGCCCGCGCGAGCGAAGAAGAAGGCGACCACCTCGAAGGTCACCCACACCGTCTCCTCGGGTGACACCGTCTCGCACCTCGCGTCGCGCTACGGGACCTCGGTCAAGGCCATCGTCGAGGCGAACGACCTCGACTCGCGCGCCTTCATCGTGGTGGGCCAGAAGCTCACGATCCCCGGCACCTCGACCGCAGAGCCCGAGCAGAAGAAGGCGAAGAAGGCAAAGAAGACGAGCGCCGCCACGTACACCGTCGTGGCGGGCGACACGGTCTCGCGCATCGCGTCGAAGCACGGCGTGAGCGTCTCGTCGATCGTCAAGGCGAACGACCTCGACTCGCGCGCCTTCATCGTGGTGGGACAGAAGCTGACCCTCCCGGGCGCGGCCGGTGACTCGTACGAGCTCCCCGACAGCGAGAAGGTCCCCGACACCTTCGCGGGCCGCAAGTACCCCGACCACGTGGTCGACTCGGCCAACAAGAACAAGGCGGCCCTGCTCGCGGCAGGCGTCCCCTCGAAAGCGACGATGCAGGCCAAGGTCGTCAAGACGGCCAAGAAGCTCGGGGTGAGCACCGCGCTCGCCCAGGCCGTGGCCTACCAGGAGTCCGGCTTCAACCACGCGTCCGTCTCCCCCGCCAACGCGATCGGCACCATGCAGGTGATCCCCACCTCGGGCGACTGGGCCGCGACCCTCGTGGGCCACTCGATCAACCTGCTCGACCCGGACGACAACGTCACGGCCGGCGTGGCGATCCTCCGTCAGCTCGTCAAGGGCGCCTCAGACCTCGACACGGCCATCGCCGGCTACTACCAGGGAGCGTCCTCGGTGAAGAAGTACGGCATGTTCTCGGACACCCGGCGGTACGTCGCGAACGTCCGGACCCTCATGGAACAGTTCGCCTGACCGGAATCCGCCGCTTCGCGCCGTAGGATCGCCCTGTGGGAAGGACGATCACTGATCCGCTCGTCGGCACGGTCGTCGACGGGCGCTACGAGGTGCTCTCCCGGATCGCCCGGGGAGGCATGGCGACCGTGTATCTCGCCGTCGACCGACGGCTGGACCGCGAGGTCGCCCTCAAGGTCATGCACGCCCACCTCGCCGACGGCGCGGACGGCTCGGACTTCATCGCCCGCTTCCGCCGCGAGGCCCGCTCGGCCGCCCGGCTCACGCACGCCGGGCTCGTCGGGGTGTACGACCAGGGCGTGGACGGGGACGTCTCCTACCTGACGATGGAGTACGTCGAGGGCATCACGCTGCGCCGCCGCCTCGCGGAAGCCGGTGCGCTGAGCCTCGACGAGGCCCTCACCGTGATCGAGAGCGTTCTCGACGCCCTGGCCGCCGCCCACCGGCACGGCCTCGTGCACCGCGACATCAAGCCCGAGAACGTGCTGCTCGCGAGCGACGGCCGCACCAAGGTCGCCGACTTCGGGCTCGCGCGCGCCGTCACGGAGGTCACGGCGACGACGACGGGCACCGTGCTCGGCACCGTCGCCTACCTGGGCCCCGAGCTCGTCTCCCGCGGCATCAGTGACCCGCGCACCGATGTGTACGCGTGCGGGATCCTGCTCTACGAGATGATCACGGGCCGCCAGCCGTTCACGGGCGAGACCCCGGTCCAGGTCGCGTTCCAGCACGTCTCGAACGACATCCCGGCACCGTCGGACTCCGTGGACTGGCTCCCCCAGGAGATGGACGACCTGGTCCACGCGCTCGCCGCACGCAACCCCGACGACCGCCCGAACGACGCGGCCGCCGCGCTCGAGCTCGTCCGCCGCACGCGCGCGACCCTCGACCCCGAGACCCTCGAGCGTGCCGCCGAGGTCGAGCCCACGATCACGCTGCACCCGGCCACCGCGATCCCCTCGGGCGAGGACCCCGCGACGCCCCCCTCGCCTGACGACCTCGAGACCACCCACCTCGACATGAACGAGACGGGGTCCACGGTCGCCCTGCCCATCGGCGTCGGCGTGCTCGACCCCGAGCACCAGGCCGAGCTCGAGCGGTTCGAGGCGCAGCGTGCGCGACGCCGTCGCCGCTGGTGGGGCACGGCGGTGGTGCTCGTGCTCCTCGCGGCCGTCGCCGCAGGCGCGTGGTGGTTCGTGAACCACGGTCCCGGGTCCTTCACCGAGGTGCCCGACGTCGTGGGTCTCGACAGGGACCGGGCGGTCACGGTCCTCAGCAAGGCGGACCTCGGGCACACGATCGGTGAGGCGTTCTCCCACGAGCCCGTCGGGGAGGTCATCGAGACGAGCCCTGTGGCCAACGGCCAGATCGCTCGCGGAGGGACCGTCGTGGTCACGGTCTCCAAGGGCCCCGACATGCGCGAGGTTCCGCCCGACCTGGTCGGGGCCACCCTCGAGGAAGCCACGGCGGCGCTGCGGCGCGCCGGGTTCACGCTCGCCCCGCACGAGACCACGTACGACGACGAGGTCCCTGCCGGTGAGGTCATGGCGCTCTCACCGTCCGGTGAGGAGACCTACGAGGTCGGCACCGAGTTCGTCCTCACCGTCTCCGACGGGCCCGCTCCCCTGACCATCATCTCCGTGGTGGGCGCGACCAAGGAGCAGGCGCAGGCGGACCTCGAGCGCGTCGGCCTCGTGTACGAGAAGGGCAAGAGCCAGTACTCGGACACGGTCGAGAAGGGCCGCGTGATCTCGCAGACGCCCGAGGCCGGGAGCGAAGGACACCGTACCGACGTCGTCACCGTGATCCTCAGCAAGGGCCCCGAGAAGTTCGAGATCCCCGACCTCCAGGGCAAGCAGTACGCCGAGGCCGCACAGATCCTCACGGAGCTGGGCATGGTCCCCGAGCGCGAGAACGTCCTGGGCGGGATCTTCGGGACGGTCCACTCGCAGAGCGTCGAGCCTGGCACGAAGGTCGTCAAGGGGACCGTCGTGGTCCTGAAGGTCGTCTAGCCGGTCAGGCGCCCCGCAGCATGTCCGCGACCTGGAACGCGAGCTCGAGCGACTGCTGGTGGTTCAGGCGCGGGTCCACGAGGGTCTCGTAGCGCCGCGCGAGGGCAGCATCGTCGATGTGCTCGGAGCCGCCGAGAACCTCGGTGACGTCCCCACCCGTGAGCTCGACGTGCACGCCGCCCGGGATGGTCCCGGCGGAGCGGTGCGCCTCGAAGAACCCCGCGACCTCGTCGAGCACGTCGCTCAGCCGACGCGTCTTGTAACCGTTCGAGGACGTGATGGTGTTGCCGTGCATCGGGTCGCACACCCACGTCACGGGGCTGCCGTGCGCCGCGACCTTCTCGAGGAGCGGCGGAAGCAGGTCGCGGATCTGTCCCGCGCCCATGCGCGTGATGAAGGTCAGGCGCCCGGGGGCCCCGGCGGGGTTGAGCTTGTCCATGAGCGCGCGCGCGTCGTCGGCCGTCGTCGTGGGCCCGAGCTTCACGCCGATCGGGTTGCGTACGCGCGACAGGAAGTCCACGTGGGCGCCGTCGAGCTGCCTGGTCCGCTCCCCGATCCACACGAAGTGCGCCGAGCAGTCGTACGCGAGCCCCGTGCGCGAGTCGATCCGCGTGAGGGGCCGCTCGTAGTCGAGCAGGAGCGCCTCGTGGCTCGAGAAGAACTCGACGGTGCGCAGCGCCTCGAAGTCCGCGCCGCACGCCGCCATGAAGCGGATCGCACGGTCGATCTCCGCAGCGGTCGTCTCATAACGGGAGTAGGCCGGGTTGTTCGCGAGGAAGCCCCGGTTCCACTCGTGCACCCGGCGCAGGTCGGCGAAGCCGCCCATCGTGAACGCGCGGATGAGGTTCAGCGTCGAGGCGGACGTGTGATACGCCTCGAGGAGCCGCTCGGGGTCCGGGGTCCGGGCCTCCTCCGTGAACGGGTGCCCGTTGATGATGTCGCCCCGGAACGCGGGCAGCGTCACGCCGTCCCGCGTCTCGGTGCCTGAGCTGCGCGGCTTCGCGTACTGCCCCGCCATGCGCCCGAGCTTGATGACCGGCAGGCTCGCGCCGTGCGTGAGCACCACCGCCATCTGCAGGATCGTCTTGATCTTGTTGCGGATGTTGTCCGCCGTGGCCTCGGCGAAGGTCTCGGCGCAGTCGCCGCCCTGGAGCACGAACGCCTCGCCACGGCCCGCGGCGGCGAGCCTGTCCGTGAGGACGTCCGCCTCACCCGCGAAGACGAGCGGCGGCAGGCCAGCGAGACGTTCCGTGACCGCCACGAGCTTCGCCTCGTCCGGCCACACCGGCTGCTGGGCGGGCTCGAGCGTGCGCCAGTGCTCGAGGCCTTCGAGCAGCTCGGGGGTCGCCTCGATGCTCACCGGGTGGCCGTCGGGGTCTGGCCGATGCCCGCGAGCAGCTCGCCGAACCACGGCACGCTCGTGTCGAAGGCCTTGCCGCCCGCGATGCGCGGGAACTCGATCGCGCGCAGCACGTCGCCCGCCTCCTCGTCGTGACCGATCACGCCCGAGCCGCCCTCGAGCGCGACCTGGACCGCGAGGTCCGTCATCGACTTGATGAGGCGCAGGTCCTCGGCGTTCGCGGCCGCGGCGCGCGAGTAGTAGCCGGACTTCTGCACCATGACCTTCTCGGCCCCGAGCCGCGCCGCGAACTGCTTCGCGAACCACTGGCCCGGGTTGATCGTGTCGAGCTTGACGTGCCCGAACGGGTCGCGCTGGACCTCGGTCCCCTCGGCCTCGAGCTGCGCGACGATCTCGTGCATGCCCGCACCCTCGGACAGGAAGATGTTGACGTTGCCGATCTCGTCCATGACGCCGCGCAGGCGCGCCGCCTCACCCTCGATGTCGAGCGGGAGCTCGGGGACGAAGACGGCGTGCACGTCCCAGCGCTCGCGCGTGAGGCCGAGGCTCGGGACCCACTCCTGCTGGTCGAGCCACTTGCGGTACTCGACCGCGGCGGCGGCCGTGAGCCATCCGCAGTGCCGGCCCATGACCTCGTGCACGATGAGCATGCGCGGCCCGGAGCGGTGCTCGCCGATCACGTTCGCGGCGAAGCCCGCGGCCTCCTCGGCCGCCGTCCATGCACCGAGCGACTGCTTGATCGGGATCACGTCGTTGTCGATCGTCTTGGGCAGACCGACGACGGACAGGTGGTAGCCGTTGTCCTCGAGGTACGCCGCGAGGTCGGCAGCCGTGGTGTTCGTGTCGTCGCCACCGATCGTGTGGAGCACGTCGACGCCGTCCGCCTTGAGCCGCTCGGCCGCGACCTCGAGGGGGTTCTGCCCCTCCGTGATGAGACCCTTCGCGAGGCAGTCCGCCGCGTTGGTCAGCTTGACGCGCGAGTTGCCGATGGGCGAGCCACCGAAGCGGTGCAGGATGCCCGCGCGGCGGCGTGCTTCGTCGTCCACCACGATCTTGTCGCCGCGCAGCAGGCCGTGGTAGCCGTGCTGGTAGGCGATGATCTCGACCTCGGGGGCGATCTCCGTGTAGCGCTCGATGAGGCCTCCGACGGCGGAGGACAGGCACGGGGCAAAGCCGCCGGCGGTGAGCAGCGCGACGCGACGCACAGACATGGGTCAACCTCTCGTAGGTGGGGAGTCTGGGAGAAGTCTACTGACCCGCGGGGTCGTCCTCCGGCGGGACCGGAACCTGGGACCCGGGGTTCTCGCGGCCGCCGGGAGCCGCCGTCGGCCCCTCCCCCGTCGCCCCGGAAGGCTCGGTGCGACCAGCGGCGAGACGGGCCTTCTGCGTCGCGGCGTAGACGTCGACGTACTCCTGGCCGGACAGGCTCATGAGCGCGTACATGATCTCGTCCGTGACGGAGCGCAGGATGAAGCGGTCGGACTCCATGCCCCGGTACCGGGAGAAGTCCAGCGGCTCGCCGAACACGACGCCGATGCGCATGAGCTTGGGGATGCGCCGCCCGATCGGCTGCGCGACGTCCGTGCCGACCATCGCGACGGGGATCACGGGGGCGCCAGACTCGATCGCGAGCCGCGCCACGCCCGTCTTGCCGCGGTACAGCCGTCCGTCCGGGCTGCGGGTGCCCTCGGGGTAGATGCCGAAGAGCTTGCCCTCCTCGAGCCGCGCGAGACCCGTGCGCAGCGCCGCCTCGCTCGCCTTGCCGCCCGAGCGGTCCACCGGGATCGTGCCCACACCACGGAAGAAGCCCGCCTGGATGCGCCCCTTGAGCCCCTTGCCCGCGAAGTACTCGGCCTTGCCGATGAACACGACCTCGCGCTCGAGCACGAGCGGGAGGAAGAACGAGTCGATGACCGCGAGGTGGTTGCTGGCGAGGATCGCGCCGCCCTCGGCGGGCACGTTCTCCTTGCCCCGCGCCCACGGTCGGTAGACGAGGCGCAGGAGCGGGCCCACGAGGACCCACTTCATCAGCCAGTAGAACAACCTGCCTCCTCGACAGAGCTCGTGCGTTCGTGCTCGGGCTCGTACGCCGCCACGTCGACTCTAGAGTGAACCTCATGAGCCCAGGTGCTGCGGACCGCGACCGGAACGACGACGCCGACGACGTCGACGCCCGTTTCGCCGAGCTCGTCGCGTCCCTCGACGACGTCGAGGGCCTCCCACCAGGGGACGAGCCCGAGCCGAGCAGGGCCGACGACGACGAGCCGGGTGCGACTCACGGACCCGGGCTAACCTACCCCGTCGCGCCGTGGGTCGCCGTCGGCCCTCGCGACTGGGACGCGACGGCACAGATGGACGACGCCGAGGGCGAGGTCGACGAGCTCGACGCGTTCGTGCCGCCGGACCCGGGGCCCGTCATGGGCAACGACCCGCTCGTGACGATGGCGTGGCTCGCCGCGGCCGGCATCCCCGCGCTGTGCTTCGTGCTGTTCCTCGTGTGGCGCACGGCGCCCACCGTGATCTTCCAGGCGGGCGGCATCGTGTGCCTCGCGGGCATCGCGGTGCTGCTGTGGCGCATGCCGGCGCGGCGCGACCCGGACGACCACGACTCGGGGGCCGTGGTCTAGCGGGTCCGAGGAGTCAGACGGCGGTCCGTGCGAGGTCGGCCGCACCCACAAGACCGGCGTCGTTGCCCATCGAGGCGAGCTCGATCGACGCGACGGGACGGTGCCCGCGACCGGACAGCTGGCTCAGGAAGCCTGCGCGCGCGGGCTCGAGCAGCAGGTCGCCCGCCGCCGCGACGCCGCCACCGATCACGATGAGCGCGGGGTCGATGATGGTCCCCACCGCGGCCGAACCCTCGCCGATCCATGTCCCGAGCTCGGCGAGCAGCTCGATCGCGAGCGGGTCGCCGGCCTGGGCGGCCTTCGTGACCGCGGGGCCCTTGAGCGAGGCCGCGTCGCCGTCGCAGCGGTCGAGGATGGCCGTCGCCTCGTCCGGTCGGGTCTCGATGGCCGCGCGCGCGTTGCGCACGAGGGCGTTGCCGCTCGCGTACTGCTCCCAGCAGCCGCGCAGCCCGCACCCGCACTGGTGGCCGTTGGGGACCACGCGCAGGTGCCCGGCCTCGGTCGCGATGCCCCACGCCCCACGCAGCAGGACACCGTCCACGACGGCTCCGCAGCCCAGGCCTGTCCCGATGGTGAGGAGGACCATGTCGTCCACGCCGCGCCCCGCGCCGAAGCGGAACTCCGCCCACGCCGCCGCGTTCGCGTCGTTCTCCACGACGATCGGCACGTCGAGCTCGAGCGCCGAGGCGACGTTGTCGCGCAGCGGGTGGTTGCGCCACGGGAGGTTCGGCGTGAACATCACGGTGCGCTGGTCGGAGGACACGAAGCCGGGGGCCACGAGCCCGACGGCGCCGATCTCGAACTGCTCGGCCAGCTCGCGGACGGCCTCGATGACCCCGCGGTCCACGCTCGAGGAGTCCGCCGTCGCGGTCGCCCTGCGTGACTTCGCGAGGATCGTGCCGTCCTCGTCCACCACACCCGCGGCGATCTTGGTCCCGCCGATGTCCACGCCGATCGCGTACATGTCCCACCCTCGAGCAGTGCTTCCGGCCCCGTCGGCCGCTCCGGGAAGACTACCGAGGTCGCGTGGCCCGAAAGTCCCAGGCTCGCTGTGTAACCTGAGGCCACGCGCCCCTAGCCTGCCGATGGAGTCAGCATGGACGAGATCTCGGTACCCCTCGCCGTCGAGGTGGACCCCTCCCGCAACTTGAACCACCTGCTTGCCGATCGCGTCGCCGCGAAGGGTGACGAGACGCTCATGGAGCACAAGCTCGATCCCGACGGCCCGTGGGTCGCCGTGACGGCCCGCGAGTTCGACGCGCGCGTGGTCGCGGTCGCGAAGGGACTTGTCGCGAAGGGCGTCGAGCCCGGGCAGAGCGTCGGGATCATGTCCCGCACGCGGTTCGAGTGGTCGTTGCTCGACTGGGCGGTGTGGGCCGCGGGCGCCGTG